>NZ_JSYC01000007.1:290455-290950 GCF_054823965.1 Gordonia sp. GN26
GCCGAACTCCAGACCGTCGATCTGACGCAGTGTTCCGATGCCGAACTCGTCGACGTCGCTGTCGAGACCGAACGTGCCATCGCGCGACTGAGTTTCGCCGGTGACCGTCAGATCGTCGAAGCCACCGAACGCGACCTCCCCCGTAAGACCGGTCACCGCAGCGTCATCCAGTTCATGACCCACCGTTTGCGCGTCGCCGAACCGATCCGACGCCGCAACCAGATGTCCGCCACCGCAAGCTTTCCCAGCCCTACCGGCGAACAACTACCGCCGCAACACCCCGCCCTGGCCGAGGCGTTCGCCGATGGCCGCGTCGGACCCGCGCACGTGCGAACGGTCGTCGAGGTGCTCGAGCAGATCCCCCACGCCGTCGACCACGACATCAAAGTCGCCGCCGAACGACAGATGGCCGAGATCGCCATCGACCACACCCCAACCGACATCACCGCCCTCGGCGCACGGCTGCTCGCTCACCTCGATCCCGACGGCACACTC
>NZ_JSYC01000067.1:0-46540 GCF_054823965.1 Gordonia sp. GN26
TAGGCTACTACCGCGCGGCTGGGGGTACGCCGCAGGAGATCACAACCGGTCCACACCGACGCCCGTTCGCGGGCGCATGGGATCGGTGCGGACAGGGGGAGTCGTGGCACGTCAGCTGACGACCAAGGCTCAGGTCAACGGCTATCGTTTCCTGATCAAGCGGCTCGAGCACGCGCTCGTGCGCCGCGATGTGCGGATGCTGCACGACCCGATGCGGTCCCAGCTGCAGGCACTGGTGGTCGGAACCGTCCTCGGCCTGCTCGTCCTCGGCGGTTGCGGTGTGTACGGCCTCGTCCGTCCGCAGGGATCGGTCGGGGACGCCACCATCATCGTCAGCAAGAACAGCGGCAGCACCTACGTCCTCATCGAGGACACCCTGCATCCGGTGCTCAATCTCGCCTCGGCCCGCCTGATCACGGGGAGCTCCGAGAAGCCGGCGTCGGTGGCCGACTCCAAACTCGAGCCCTACCCGCGCGGCCCGCTGCTGGGCATCCCGGGTGCGCCTGCCTCGCTGCCGGGTTCGGCGCACAAGAGCACCTCGATGTGGACCGTGTGCGACTCGTCGACGGTCTCGTCGGACTCCGCGAGCGAGTCGATCCGACAGACGGTCATCGCCGACAAACCCGTGTTGGGGTCGTCGACCGTGGAGACCGCCCGTCCGGAGGACGCGGTGCTCGTCCGCACCGGCGACGAGACCTTCCTGATCTATCAGCTCTTCCGCGACGGGGCCTGGAGCCCGGTCCGGGCGGAAGTCGACACCGACAGCGCCCCCGTCATGCGTGCCCTCGGTCTCGACGGGGTGACACCGCGCCTGATGACCCCTGGCCTCCTCAACAGCTTCCCGCTCGTCGAACCGCTGAAGGTGCCCACCGTTCCGGGTGCCGGGCAACCGGGAGCGGTCGACTCGACGACCGTCGGTTCCGTCGTGAAGTCGGTCGACGTCGACGACGAGACGAGCTATCACGTCGTGCTCCGCGGCGGTGTGCAGGAGATAAGCGCCCCCGCCGCCGAGATCCTGCGTCTCGCCGATCGCGACGGCGCCGCACCCGTGAAGACGGTGGCACCCGGCGAGCTCGCCACCCTGAAGGTGGTGGACGAGTTACCGATCGGGGACTTCCCCCAGGTCAACCCGTCGATGCTCGGCCTGTCCGCCGATCCGACCCTGTGCCGCAGCTGGTCCCGCGGCGCCGACGAGCCGCGGGCCGAGACCGCGCTGTTGGCCGGCCGCGCACTTCCGCTGAAGTCCGACGCCCGGCCGGTACGACTGACGTCGGCCGACGGTGCCGGACCCGGTCTCGACGAGGTCTATCTGCCGCCGGGGTCGGGGGAGTACCTCCAGGTGACAGGCAATGAGGCCGACAGTGCCCGCACCGAATCGCTGTTCTACGTGAATGATTCGGGTGTGCGCTTCGGCATCCCGGACCTCGAGACGGGTGGGACCCTGGGCCTCGGTGACTCGCCTTCGCGTGCACCGTGGTCGGTGGTGTCGCTGCTCGCGCAGGGGCCGACGCTCTCCGCGGAAGCGGCGCTGGTCGCCCACGACGGTCTGAAGACGGTCGGCATCGACCCCGCCGGCGAATGATCCGGACGGGCCGGCGTCTCAGGACGTGAGCGGCCCGCCGACGATGTTCCCGACGATCCCGCGGATGATGTTGGTGCCGTCCTCGCCGCGCAGTTCGTCGTACCAGGCAGCTGTCTTCTCCGGATCCTTGCCGTGGGTCACGTCGCAGCGCTTGCGGGCGCGCAGTACGAGATCGCCGGCCCGCTCGGTGCGAGCGGCTTGATAGGCCGCCAGGGCTGCGAACGGGTCGTCGGGGTGGTCGCGGAACGCGAACTGCAAGGCGACTGCGTCCTCCATCGCCGAGCAGCCGCCCTGCCCGATGTCGGGGGTGGTGTTGTGTGCGGCGTCGCCGAGCACGGCGACGCGTCCCTTGACCCAGGTGTCGAACGGGTCGAGGTCGAGGATCTCGACCCGATTGGTGGTCGCGGGATCGAGCTTGCCGATGAGGGTCTGGACTCCCGGCGCCCAGTCGGCGAATTCCTCGGCGAGCACCTCGCGTGCGGTGCCCCGTTCGAACGGGACGCCCTCGGGCATAGGGACGTCGAAGAAGAAGTAGAAACGGTTGCCCGCCACCGGCATCACCGACACACGACGCGAATCGCCCACGTAGGTGGTCCATTCGGTGGCCGGACCGATGTTCTCATCCACCTCGACGAGTCCGTTGAAGTTGACGTATCCGGCGTAGCGGCGCTGGACCGGGCCGCCGAGCACGTACTCGCGGGTCAGCGACTTCGCCCCGTCGGCGCCGATCACGATGTCGGCGGAAGCGGTGGTGCCGTCGGCGAATTCGACGGTCGCGCGATCGGTGCCGTCGTGGACGGCCACCATCTTCTTGCCGAAGTGGATGTCGTCGTATCCATAGGCGTTCATCAACATCAGCTGCAGCTCGGCCCGCGCGATCGGGTAGGGGCGCTGGCCCACCTCGTCGATGAGCGGCAGCATGCTGAAGCGGCACATGGTGTCCCCGGTGAAGCCGTCGATGTAACTCATCGAGTCGACGATGCCGCCGAGTTCGGCGGTCTCCTTCTCCAGGCCGAGGTGGTTGAGACACTTGACGCCGTTGGACCACACCGAGATCGCCGCACCCACCGGCTTGTTCTCGGTCACCTGCTCGTAGACCTCGACGTCGACGCCGAGCTGCTCGAGGGCGATGGCCGCCGACATGCCGCCCATACCCGCGCCGACGATCACTGCCTTCACACTCACCACCGCTTTCTCGAGATCACCTGCCGACGCCGACGCTGTCGGCCCGACACCAGGCTAAGGGGCGACCGACAGCGGCGCGCGACGAAGTCACGGTGATGACGACGGCCGGTCGGTGGCGGTCAGTGCGAGCCGCGGGAGGTCACGAGCGCGGTGACCATCTCCTGCCACTGGGTGGTGATGGTCTCGAGATCGAGACCGACCTCGACCATCAGATAGCGCACCGATCCGGCGGCCAGCGGAGCCTGCACGGCCAGCGACATGAAGTCGAGCTCATCGGCGAACCCCAACTGCCGCAGCAGGATCTGAACGTGCTGCGTCGACGCGCGGCCCACCGGGTGGGTCATGAAGTCGTCACCGGCCGCCCCGGCCTCGAGGAGGATGTCGAGGTGGTCGCAGGTGAGTTTGAGGCGGGCCCGGCCGTAGGCCAGCAACCGGTCGAGCGGCGGCGCGCCGGGACCCAGCGGTTCGGGCCCGGACAGGTAGGCCTGCTGCATCTCCGATTCGGAGTGGTCGAGAAGCGCGAGCATGAGCCCGGTCCGGTTGCCGAAGCGGCGGAACACCGTGCCCTTGCCGACGCCGGCCTCGCGGGCGACCGCCTCCATGGTCACCGCGGCGGCGCCGTGGTGATCGATCAGGTTCTTGGCGGCAGCCAGCAACAGACGCCGATTGCGTGCGGCGTCGGCACGTTCGGTCCCCGAGGTGTTGAAGGAGATATGGAGCGGGGAGTGGTCTGGCCCGTTCGGCACGTGATGAGGGTAACTCTTTCCCCGGATCGGGAATCAATCGGACCCGGGTCCGGTTGCTGGCTTCGTATCCACCGCCCTCGCCGGGCCGGTGCCCTCGTCGAAAGGAATGACATGTCGGATCGAGTCGTCGAACTGGTAGCCCTCGTCGGAAGCCTGCGTGCTGCCTCCGTGAACCGTCAGCTGGCCCAGGTCGCTGCCGACAACGCCCCCGACGGAGTCCACGTCACCGTCGTCGACCATCTCGGTTCGCTGCCGTTCTACAGCGAGGACGTCGATGTCGAGGGCACCCTCGACGCCGGTGTGATCGCCCTGCGCGAGGCCGTCGCCAAGGCGGACGGCGTGCTGATCGCCACCCCCGAGTACAACGGCACCATCCCCGCCGCGCTGAAGAACGCCATCGACTGGCTCTCGCGCCCCTATGGCAACGGCGCCCTCAGCGGCAAGCCCGTCGCCGTCCTGTCCGCCGCGCTCGGCCAGTACGGCGGCCTGTGGACCCGCGAGGACACCCGTAAGTCGGTCGGCATCGCCGGTGGCCGCGCGATCGAGGAGGCCGACCTCGGTCTGCAGATCCCGGCGCTCCCCGAGGGCGGACTGGCCGATCCCGCGATCGTGGAGAAGGTCGTCGCCTCCGTCGCCCGCATCGTCGACGAGGTCGCCGTCAGCGCCTGATCCGTCTCCTCCGTTTCTTCGACGCCGCGCCGGGTACATACCCGGCGCGGCGTCGTCTTTTCGGACGTCCATATAGAGGTATGGCCACCAGGGCCTTGTGGACTGCCGGTGCACACCTTGTGGAGGACCCCTGGACAACCTGTGAGCGACACGCCGGAGGCAAGCGTGACACGCCGGAATTTATGATCCTGCACCCGCCCGACCTGCACGTCTTCCACCAATGTTATTCACAACCCCTTGTGGTGCCCAGAAATGTCAGCCACTAGGTGTAGTGTTTGCACTACCAGTCAGGCGGACAAGAGGAAGCGGATGTACTCCTCTGGAAACGCCAGGAAGACGGTGACCCAGATCACCATCTTCACGCTGGGAAACTGCACGTCACTGGCGTTCCAACGACCCGAGGAGAACCACTCGATGTCTTCCATCACCGTCTACACGAAGCCGGCATGTGTCCAGTGCAACGCCACCTACAAGGCCCTCGACAAGCAGGGTCTGTCCTACGAGATCGTCGACATCAGCCAGGACCCGGAAGCCCGTGACTACGTCATGGCGCTCGGCTACCTGCAGGCTCCGGTCGTCGTCGCCGGCGACGAGCACTGGTCGGGCTTCCGTCCCGACCGCATCAAGGCGCTCGCCACCGCTGCTGCCTGATCGCCCGCAGTCTGCCGTCACCATCGACCCCGACGCGGGTGTGATCCGAAGGGGAAGCCGGATCCGCCGCGTCGGGATGTGACAGCCGAGATGAATGTGGCCGTCGGCCCCGATGAGGGAAATGGTCACGACGGTTCCGGTGTTGGAACCACCAGGCGTCGGCGATCGCGGACGCAACGAACAATCGTCATCACAATCGGTCATCTCAGCAGGGTTGGAGGGAGATATGTCGGCCACCTCGCCGCTGATCGTCTACTTCTCCTCGGTCTCCGAGAACACCCACCGGTTCGTCGAGAAGCTGGACATGCGTTCCGTGCGCATCCCGCTGACCGGCGCAGCCGGTGAATTCGGTGTCGACGAGCCGTACGTGCTGGTCTGCCCGACCTACGGGGGAGGCAAGGCGACGGGGCAACCCGGCGGCTTCGTCCCCAAGCAGGTCATCCGCTTTCTCAACGACGAACACAACCGATCCCTGATCAGGGGGGTGATCGCGGCGGGCAACACGAACTTCGGTGAGGAGTTCTGCTACGCCGGCGACATCATCTCGCGTAAATGTCGCGTGCCCTACCTGTACCGATTCGAACTGATGGGCACCACCGACGACGTCGACCGCGTCCGCGCGGGACTGGCCGACTTCGCCCAGAGCCCGGCGTTCGCAGGTGGTGTGTCGCTGCACGCCACACCGGCCTGACGCCCCGCCCAGCGCGTCGCCACCGGACTGTCACACCCCGCCCATACTCTGCCCACGAGGCACTTGGTAAGCCCCCACTAACCGCAGGAGTCATCTGTCGTGTCGCCCACCGCCGCCGCCGTCTCGGACACCTCTTCAGCAAGCAAGTCGGGCGTGCATGCCGGCCCGTCGGGTCATGAACCCGGCGAGCTCGACTTCCATGCGCTCAACGCGATGCTCAACCTGTACGACGCGGACGGCAAGATCCAGTTCGACAAGGATCGCGAGGCCGCGCGTCAGTACTTCCTCCAGCACGTCAACCAGAACACCGTGTTCTTCCACGACCTCGACGAGAAGCTCGACTATCTCGTCGAGGAGAACTACTACGAGCCCGAGGTCCTCGACAAGTACGACCGCGAGTTCGTCAAGGGCCTGTTCAAGCACGCCTACGACAAGAAGTTCCGCTTCCCGACGTTCCTCGGCGCGTTCAAGTACTACACGAGCTACACGCTCAAGACCTTCGACGGCAAGCGCTACCTCGAACGCTTCGAGGACCGCGTCTGCATGGTGGCGCTGACGCTGGCCGACGGCGACACCGCCCTCGCCCGCAACCTGGTCGACGAGATCATCTCGGGCCGATTCCAGCCGGCCACCCCGACCTTCCTCAACTCGGGCAAGAAGCAGCGCGGCGAGCCGGTCTCGTGCTTCCTGCTCCGCATCGAGGACAACATGGAGTCGATCGGCCGCTCCATCAACTCGGCACTGCAGCTGTCCAAGCGCGGTGGCGGAGTTGCGTTGCTGCTCTCCAACATTCGCGAGCACGGCGCCCCGATCAAAAAGATCGAGAACCAGAGCTCGGGTGTCATCCCGATCATGAAGCTGCTCGAGGACTCCTTCTCCTACGCCAACCAGCTCGGTGCGCGCCAGGGCGCGGGCGCGGTCTACCTGCACGCCCACCACCCCGACATCTACCGCTTCCTCGACACCAAGCGCGAGAACGCGGACGAGAAGATCCGCATCAAGACGCTGTCGCTCGGCGTGGTCATCCCGGACATCACCTTCCAGCTGGCCAAGAACAACGACGACATGTACCTGTTCAGTCCGTACGACGTCGAACGCGTCTTCGGAGTGCCGTTCGCCGACGTCAACGTCACCGAGCGCTACCACGAGATGGTCGAGGATCGTCGTATCCGCAAGACCAAGATCAAGGCGCGCGAGTTCTTCCAGACCCTCGCCGAGCTGCAGTTCGAGTCGGGCTACCCGTACATCATGTTCGAGGACACGGTGAACCGGTCGAACCCGATCGACGGCAAGATCACCCACTCCAACCTGTGCTCGGAGATCCTGCAGGTCTCGACGGCGTCGACGTTCAACGACGACCTGTCCTACTCCCATGTGGGCAAGGACATCTCGTGCAACCTGGGGTCGCTGAACATCGCCAAGACGATGGACTCGCCCGACATCGGCCAGACCATCGAGACCGCCATCCGCGGACTCACCGCGGTGAGCGACCAGACCTCGATCACCTCGGTGCCGTCGATCGAGCACGGCAACAACAACTCTCACGCCATCGGCCTCGGCCAGATGAACCTGCACGGCTACCTGGCCCGCGAGCGCATCTTCTACGGCAGCGACGAGGGCATCGACTTCACGAACATCTACTTCTACACGGTGCTCTTCCACGCCCTCCGCGCGTCGAACCGCATCGCCCGTGAGCGCGGCCAGGCGTTCACCGGCTTCGAGAAGTCGAAGTACGCCTCGGGCGAGTTCTTCGACAAGTACACCAACAAGGTGTGGGAGCCGGAGACCCAGAAGGTGCGGGACATCTTCGGGCAGGCCGGGATTCACATCCCGACGCAGGACGACTGGCGTGAGCTGAAGGAGGCCGTCCAGCGCGACGGCATCTACAACCAGAACCTGCAGGCCGTCCCGCCGACCGGTTCGATCAGCTACATCAACCACTCGACCAGCTCGATCCACCCGGTCGCGGCCAAGATCGAGATCCGCAAGGAAGGCAAGATCGGTCGCGTCTACTACCCGGCGCCGTACATGACGAACGACAACCTGGAGTACTACCAGGATGCGTACGAGATCGGGTACGAGAAGATCATCGACACCTACGCCGCGGCGACGCAGCACGTCGACCAGGGCCTGAGCCTGACGCTGTTCTTCAAGGACACCGCGACCACGCGCGACGTCAACAAGGCGCAGATCTACGCATGGCGCAAGGGGATCAAGACGCTGTACTACATCCGCCTGCGTCAGATCGCGCTCGAGGGGACCGAGGTGGAGGGCTGCGTGTCATGCATGCTGTGACCCCCTGCGCCACCGCACCTATCAGCACTCCCGGCCCCCACACCCCCCGTTAGACGAGGAACAGTCATGACCTCCACCGAAAGCCACAGCCCCGCCGACGGCGCCCCCATCAAGCTGGTCAGCCGGGTCTCGGCGATCAACTGGAACCGCGTCCCCGACGAGAAGGACGCCGAGGTGTGGGATCGCCTCACCGGCAACTTCTGGCTGCCGGAGAAGGTGCCGGTGTCCAACGACATCCCGTCCTGGGGCACGCTGACCGCGTACGAGAAGCAGCTCACCATGCGGGTCTTCACCGGCCTGACGCTGCTCGACACCATCCAGGGCACGGTCGGTGCGGTGTCGCTGATCCCGGACGCCACCACTCCGCACGAGGAGGCGGTGCTCACCAACATCGCGTTCATGGAGTCGGTGCACGCCAAGTCCTACAGCTCGATCTTCTCGACCCTGTGCTCCACCAAGGAGATCGACGAGGCCTTCCGCTGGTCGGAGGAGAACGAGAACCTGCAGCGCAAGGCGCGCATCGTCATGGACTACTACCGTGGCGACGACCCGCTCAAGCGCAAGGTCGCCTCGACGCTGCTGGAGTCGTTCCTGTTCTACTCGGGCTTCTACCTGCCGATGTACTGGTCGAGCCGCGCCAAGCTCACCAACACCGCCGACCTGATCCGCCTCATCATCCGTGACGAGGCCGTCCACGGTTACTACATCGGTTACAAGTACCAGCGTGGCCTCGAGACCCAGACGCCGGAGCGTCGTCAGGAGCTCAAGGATTACACCTTCGAGCTGCTGTTCGAGCTGTACGACAACGAGAGCGACTACACAGAGGCGCTCTACGACGAGGTCGGGCTCACCGAGGACGTCAAGAAGTTCCTGCGCTACAACGCCAACAAGGCGCTGATGAACCTCGGCTACGAGGCGATGTTCCCGAAGGACGAGACCGACGTGAACCCGGCGATCCTGTCGGCACTGTCGCCGAACGCCGACGAGAACCACGACTTCTTCTCGGGATCGGGTAGCTCGTACGTGATCGGCAAGGCCGTCAACACCGAAGACGAGGACTGGGACTTCTAGTCCACAGCCGTTTTATAGCCCGGAGCCGCGCTCAGCGCGGTTTCGGGCTATAGATCTGTGGCGGTCAGGCGGTCGTAGAGATCGCCGAGTTCGTCGATGGCCTCGGCGATGTCGGCCGGCGCGACACCCGTGGCGCGCAGCGCGGCACGGAGATCCGAACCGTCGAGCGCGGTGAGCGGATTCATCCGCGGAACCGTCGGAAGCGGCGGCAGCGTGGACGCGGTGCCGTAGAAGTCGTCGGGGCGCAGCGTCCCCGACGACGAGTCGGCCTCGGCGACGGGGGATTGCGCAGGCCGCGAGTCGATCTCGGCGAGCAGGTCACGCAGATCGGTACCCATCACCGTCAGCAGCGTCAGCGGCGACCGGTCGATCTCGGCAGCGATCTCGTAGCTGGTGACAAGGGCATGGACGCACCGTGGGGCCTCGTCGGGGCAGGTGCAGTCGGTCGCGACGTCAGCGGATTCGGTGGGTACGAGCAGTTCACCGAGGATCGGCGGCTGTTCTCCGCGGGTGAGCCGCATGAGTTCCTCGACGCCGCCGCGGTCGCGGAGCAGCCCGGCCAGCGTCGGGGTGTCGACGGTGCGGGTGGTGATGATGACGTCGAACGGTTCGAGCTGGGTGCCCTCGACCGACGCCGTCACCTGGCCCGCACCGATCCGGAGTCCGCGCACATGCCGGTCGCGGAAGTACCTGCGCGCCTTGGTGACATGCCGGCTGTCGGCGACCGCCTCGCCGTCGGCGCCGCGACCCTCGACCACGTCGACGAACGCCCGCGACCACGGTGTGAGGCCGTACCCGCGGACGGCGATGGTGCCGCGTTCGCCCTTGCGCTGGGTGCCCTTCTTGCGGACGGTCATTCGCTCACCGCCTCCTCGCGGAGGCGGAACAGATCGAAGAGTTCGTCATCGGCGAGGTCGGACACCCAGTTCTCGCCGGCGGCGACGGTGAGCCGAGACAGTTCGCGCTTCTTGGCGATCATGTCGTCGATCCGTTCCTCGATGGTGCCGACGCAGACGAACCGGTGCACGGACACCTTCTGGTTCTGGCCGATGCGGTAGGCGCGGTCGGTGGCCTGGTCCTCGACGGCGGGATTCCACCAACGGTCCACGTGGATGACGTGGTTGGCCGCCGTGAGGTTGAGGCCGGTACCGCCCGCCTTGAGGGTCGCCAGCATCACCGGGGGACCGTCGTCGGACTGGAAGCCGGCGACCATGCGATCGCGTTCCGTGCGGCCGAGTCCGCCGTGGAGCAACGGGATCTCGGTGCCGAACTGTTCGGCGAGCCAACCCGACAGCATCTCGCCGAACGCCGCGAACTGGGTGAAAACGAGTGCGCGGTCACCCTCGTCGGCGACGGTGGAGACGATGTCGGCCAGCAATTCGACCTTGCCCGAGCGGTGTTCGCCGTCGCGGATGAGGTCGGTGCCGTCGCCGAGGTAGTGCGCCGGGTGGTTGCACACCTGCTTGAGTCGGGTGAGTGCGGCCAGCACGTTGCGACGTCGCAGGGTGCGTTGCTGTTTGTCGCGCAGCGCGGCCATGAGTTCGTCGATGACCGCACGGTAGAGGGCGGCCTGCTCGACGGTGAGGTTGGCGCGCACCGCGAAATCCGCCTTCTCCGGCAGATCGGCGGCGATGGCGGGGTCGGTCTTCTCGCGGCGCAGGATGAACGGCCGGGTGATCGCGGAGAGGCGTCGGAGGGCACCGGGGTCGCGGTCGCGTTCGATGGGTTCGGCATATCGGGCACGGAACACCGACGCCGACCCCAGCAGTCCGGGGTTCACCAGGTCGATCACCGCGCGCAGGTCCTCGAGGCGGTTCTCCACCGGGGTGCCGGTCAGCGCGAGGCGTCGGTCGGCGGGGATGTTCCGGATGGCCTTGGAGGCAATCGTGTTGACGTTCTTGAGGTGTTGGGCCTCGTCGACGACGACGCGGTGCCAGGGATGTTCGGAGAGCAGTTCGAGATCGCGGCCGGCGATCGCGAAGGTCGTGATCACCACGTCGACGGAGTTCCGGATCGCGGTGAAGGCGGCTCCCGATGCCCGCGAGGGGCCGTGGTGGATCGCCACCCGCAGCGTGGGCGCGAAACGTGCGAACTCACGAGACCAGTTGCCGACCAGCGACATCGGGCAGACCACCAGGGTGGGTCCGGGGGTGTCGTCGACCACATTTCGCTCGTGGCACTCGAGTGCGATCACCTGCAGCGTCTTGCCCAGTCCCATGTCGTCGGCGAGTACTCCTCCGACGCCCAGATTCGACAGATGTGCCAGCCAGTCCAGACCCCGCTGCTGATAGGGGCGCAGCACGGCCTCCAGATCGGCTGGGGGAGTGACGGGCTCGGGTCGGATGGCGCCCCCTTCGGCGACGTCGTCGAGCCACGAGAGTCCTTCGACCCGGGTTACCGGGACCGGGAGCTTGTCGGCCTCGCCCGTCACCAGGCCGAACAGTTCGCCGAAGTCTGCGGGCGGTTGGGATGCGGCGAGCGCCCGCTGGGTTGCCACGAATGCGGCGGCGCGCGTCAGCGCCGATCCCTCGGCGCGAACCCACACGCCGCGTACCCGGACGAGATCGCCCTTCTGCCCGGACAACTCGTCGAGGTCGGCGTCGGTCAGGGTGATGGCGTCGGAAGTGTCACCCAGAGCCAGGCGCCATTCGAACTCGCGGATCTCGCGGAGTCCGACCATCGCCGCCGGTGCGCCGCCACCAGGTGGGGGCAGTGCGCGCAGGGTGAGGCTTGGTCGGACCTCGGCGATGGTGCGGGGGAGCAGCACCGGGATGCCGGCGGCGCCGAGAGCGGCGGCGCCGGTGGCGAACAGCTCGGCGGCGACGTCGGTGGGGAGCATGAAGTCGAGGGAGCCGCGATCCGGGTCGGCCCGGTCGAGTTCGGGGAACTCGCGTACCGCGGTGGCCAGCGCCGTGGTCAGCTCGTCGAGCTCGTGGGCGTCGAGACGATGAGGCGCCACCGGTTCGATCTGACCGTCGATGCTGCGCCGGCAGACCTCGAGTCGCCACCGGGAGGCGTCGGCGACGTCGTCGCGGGTCGGCAGGTCGAAGGAGTCGTCGTCCCACGCGTCGTCCCAGTGGGACTCGGCGAGGTCGTCGTACTCGGGTTCGTGGAGACGGAAGATGAGGGACTGGTCGTCCCGCGGCACCCCGGCATTCCACCGGGACCAGCTCCCCACGGCGGCCGCGAGTCGCTCGGGGGAACAGGGCGGGCCGGCGTCGGTGCCGGGCAGCAGCGCTCGGACCACCGGCGACGCCGGACGCGGCTCGCCGAGCCGGGGGACGGAGCGGGCGATCGTGGTGCGGCACTCGTGGTCGACGAGCTCGGCGAGGAAGTCGTCCAGCGCGGCGTGGGAGCCGTTGTGCAGCAGAGAGTCCGGAGCGCTCCCCAGGACGACGGCATGCCAGCTGCGCCACGTCGGCGTCGGGATGACGACCCAGCGGAGCAACCATTCGCCCGCAACCTGCTCGACCGACGGTGCCACCGAGCCGGCGGCGACGAATGATCGCACGCCGTCGAGCAGATACCGGTACCACCGGACGTCACCGGTGACCGTCACCGACCGCGAGACGTCGAGCAGGGACACCGCAGAGGTCAGGCCGAGCGTCGCAGCACGGACGAACTGCCGTCGGTTGCCCTCGCCGACGATCGGGATCTCGCTGCGGAACCGGCGGCCGGACAGGGCGTCACGGAGCGGCTCCGGCAGGTCGGCCGGTTCGCCGTCGACCCACACGGCCATACCCACACCGGGTCGCCACAGGGCGTGAAGCGGTGCGAGGGAACGAGGCGTCGGGGCGGAGTCCGGGGGAGTCGGCCCACTGAGCTGCGATTCTGATGGCATCGAGGATCGCCCGCCAGTCTAACGACGGCCCCCGACACGGCGGTTTCCCCGTCGATCGTCGCGGGTAAGGGAGAAGATCGATTCGCAGGCACAGCGGCATCACGAGTGCGAGGAGGCACCGATGGGACAGTCGAAGGACCAGCAGGCCGAACATGACGAGGGCACTGCCGAGGTTCGCAAGGACCCGCCCGGCCCCAAGGACCACGGACGTGAGGGCGGCATGGCGACCCGGGAGAACGCGCCCGACGCGGTGAAGCGCTCGGACGACTCCGGGGCCTGACGAGAAGCGACTGACCGGATACGCAGCAGTGCGCGTACCCGGTCAGTTCTGTCTACAGATCAGAAAGGTCAAGAGACCTCGCGGAGAAGACCGGTCGCGACGTCGAAGACGAACCCGCGCAGCGAGCTGGTCTTGGTGATGTACGGGCTGTTCTTGATGCGGTTGAGCGACTGGCGCACGTCCTCGTCGAGGTCGCTGAACGCCTCGGCGGCCCATTCCGGCTTCTGACCGATCTCGGCCTGGATGTCGCGCTTGAAGTCGTCGTCGGTGAAGGTGAGCATTCCGCAGTCGGTGTGGTGGATCAGGACGATCTCGGTGGTTCCGAGAAGGCGCTGACTGATCGCGAGAGAGCGGATCTCGTCGGCGGTGACGACGCCGCCGGCATTGCGGATCACGTGGGCCTCGCCCTCGTTGATGCCGAGGGCGCGATAGACGTCGAGGCGGGCGTCCATGCACGCGACGATGGCGATGTGCTTGCTCGGCGGGAGAGGCAGCGGGCCGTTGAACGATTTGGCGTATTCGGCGTTGTTGGCCAGGTACTGATCGGTGACAGTCATGCGCAAACAGTGATGGGTTGCGGTGTCCTAGGCGAGGGTTTGACCTGCGCTGATCCAAACGGTGGACGCGGGGGCGACTCAGGAGTTCCCGTCGAGCGAACCCTTGACGTCGTTGAGGACCAGCCAGGCGGCGGCGAGGCCGGAGGAGTCGTACCAGACGGCGTCGTCGACGGCGAGGACGCGCTTCCACATCGAGGCGCCGAGGCCCAGCCACTCGTCGCTGAGCAGAACTTCTTCGCCGTGCTGCTGGCCCTTCTCGCCCTCGAAGCTCACATAGATGAGGTCACCTTCGGCCTCGCGGAAGTTCTCGGACGTGACGGGGAAGGAGTCGGGGACCCGTTGCGGAGCGGGTCGCTGCACGCCGATCTCGCCGAGGATCTGGCCGGCGAAAGTGTCCATGCCGGCGATGGTCTCCGAGTCCTCGCCGAACCGGACCAGCGACACCTGGGTGTGCGAGGCGTCCATGCGCCTGCCGGTCTTGGCGGCCTCTGTGGTGAACTCGGCCAGACGCTGACGGCCGGCCTCGCTGCGGTCGACCGCGTCGGCCACCGCCTGGAACTGTTCCTGCCAGTCGCCGGCCGGGATGGTCACCGAGCGGACATCGCGGAAGGTCTTCGACGCCGCAACGGTCTCGGGCGTCGTGAGGACGAGGTCGGCGTCGGCCTCCGCAACCGTAGCGGCGTCGGGGGTGGCCCCGATCGCCGGTACGGACGTCAGTTGCGGCCCGAGGTACGCGGGCACCGAGCCGGGAGCGGCGGTCACAGCGGCCACCTTGTCGCCCATGCCGAGAGCACACAGTGCGTCGAGGAGCGTCGGATCGGTCACGACGATCCGGGCGGCGTCGGTGGTGCCGGATTCGGCGGTCGTGGGCGCGAGACATGTCTTCGAGAAGTCGCGCTCGGGGGAGACGATGTTGACCTCCGCGACGCGCGTGACGGTGGTCGAGATGGGGGAGCCGTCGGGAGTGGTCAGCTGCTCGTCACTCGAGCACGCCGCTGCAGCGACGACGACCATGCCGAGGGCCGCTGCTGCCCAGACGCGCCGGCGACCCCGAACACGACGAACACGTACATCCGTGACCCCGTTACCCCTGCTCTGCACCCGCCCAACCTAGCACCGGCGCCGAGGCGTCGAGCGTAGGCTTCTACGGGGCCGCGAGACCGTCGGTCGCAGACGCCGCCGAGGGTGTCCCGAACACGCGGCGCGTCGACGAGGAAAAGGGTTTGAGCACCACCGATGTGGTGTGTCGGGCGTCGAATACGACAGATCGTAGGACCCGCTCGGCCCGGGCGTCGGGAAGGGTTTAGGATCAGTACTCAGCGCTCGGTTTGTGTTCATGTGCCGACCGACGTTCGAAGGGGTTCGACGTCGAGCTCGCGCAAGAGGAGGATCTGTGACCGCGGTAGACCAACCCACCACGCAAGTGGCTCCAGTGCGACCATTCCCGGAGCGCTATCAGCCCAAGGGTTCGTTCATCTACAAGCTGTTGACGACGACCGATCACAAGCTGATCGGCATGATGTACATCACTGCATGTTTCGCGTTCTTCCTCATCGGCGGCCTGATGGCCCTGCTGATGCGTGGTGAGCTCGCGGCTCCGGGCATGCAGTTCCTGTCGACAGAGCAGTTCAACCAGCTCTTCACGATGCACGGCACCGTGATGCTGCTGATGTACGCGACCCCGATCGTCATCGGCTTCGCCAACTTCGTGTTGCCGCTGCAGATCGGTTCGCCCGACGTCGCCTTCCCGCGACTGAACGCACTCGGCTTCTGGCTGTTCGTCTTCGGTTCGACCATCGCCATCGCCGGCTTCATCACCCCGGGCGGTGCCGCCGACTTCGGTTGGACGGCGTACACGCCGCTGACCGACGCCGTACACAGCCCCGGCCTCGGTGCCGACCTGTGGATCATGGGTCTGGGTGTGTCCGGTCTGGGCACCATCCTCGGCGCGGTCAACATGGTCACCACCGTGGTCTGCCTCCGTGCACCCGGTATGACGATGTTCCGCATGCCGATCTTCACCTGGAACATCCTGGTGACCAGCGTGCTCATCCTGCTGATCTTCCCGCTGCTGACCGCTGCCCTGATGGGCCTCGAGGTCGACCGCCAGTTCGGCGCCCACATCTACGACCCGGCCAACGGCGGTGTCATCCTGTGGCAGCACCTGTTCTGGTTCTTCGGACACCCCGAGGTGTACGTCATCGCGCTGCCGTTCTTCGGCATCGTCTCGGAGGTCTTCCCGGTCTTCTCGCGTAAGCCGATCTTCGGATACTCGGGCCTGATCTACGCGACCCTGGCCATCGCCGCCCTGTCGGCCGCGGTGTGGGCGCACCACATGTACGTCACCGGCGCCGTGCTGCTGCCGTTCTTCTCCTTCATGACGTTCCTGATCGCGGTTCCGACCGGCGTGAAGTTCTTCAACTGGATCGGAACGATGTGGCGAGGTCACATCACGTTCGAGACGCCGATGCTGTTCTCCGTCGGCTTCATCGTGACCTTCCTCTTCGGTGGTCTGACCGGCGTCCTGCTCGCGAGCCCGCCGCTGGACTTCCACCTGTCCGACAGCTACTTCGTGGTCGCGCACTTCCACTACGTGCTCTTCGGAACCATCGTGTTCGCCACCTACGCCGGCATCTACTTCTGGTTCCCGAAGATGACCGGACGCATGCTCGACGAGCGCCTCGGCAAGATCCACTTCTGGCTGACGTTCATCGGCTTCCACATGACGTTCCTGGTGCAGCACTGGCTGGGCAACGAGGGCATGCCGCGTCGCTACGCCGACTACCTGCCGTCGGACGGCTTCACCACGCTGAACACCATCTCGACCATCGGTGCGTTCATCCTCGGCCTGTCGACCCTGCCGTTCCTGTGGAACGTCTTCCGCAGCTACCGCTACGGCGAGGTCGTAACCGTCGACGATCCGTGGGGCTTCGGCAACTCCCTGGAGTGGGCGACCTCGTCGCCGCCGCCGCGCCACAACTTCACCGAGCTGCCCCGCATCCGTTCGGAGCGTCCGGCCTTCGAGCTGCACTACCCGCACATGATCGAGCGGATGCGTGCCGAGGCTCATGTCGGCCCGGGTCACGACGCGGGCAAGGATCGCCAGATGGAAGAGGCTCGTCGCGAGCCGTTCACCGTGGGATCGCACGAGGGATCGCCTGATCCCGATCCGCGCTGACCGGTGGGCAACGACTCAACAGGCACTACCGGTACGACCGTTCTCTTCACTGTCACCGGTCCCGACCGGCCAGGTGTCACCTCTGTTCTCATGGGTGCCCTGGCCGGTCAGGCCGTGGCACTGCTCGACGTCGAGCAGGTGGTCATCCGCGGTCAGCTGACGCTCGGCGTGCTCGTCTCCGCGAACGGAGATCCCGAGACGCTGCAGGAGATCGTCGAGCAGGCGATGGCCTCCATCGGCTTCGACGTGCGGGTGGAGATCGGTGTCGATTCGGGTAGCCGTTCGACCTCGTCTCATGCCGTCGTGATCCTGGGCAGTCCGGTCACGGCCACCGCCTTCAGCGCGGTCGCCGCGAAACTCGCCGGTCAGGGCGGAAACATCGACTCGATCCGCGGTATCGCCGACTATCCGCTCACCGGCCTCGAACTGATGGTCAGCGTGGCCGGACGCGGCGGGGTGGCCGCCGACGCGGCCCTGCGCAAGGGTCTCGCCGAGGTCGCCGCGAAGCACTCGGTCGACATCGCCGTCGAACGCGGTGGTCTGGCCCGACGTGCCAAGCGCCTCATCGTCTTCGACGTCGACTCCACCCTCATCCAGGGTGAGGTCATCGAGATGCTCGCCGCGAAGGCCGGCCGCGAGGCCGAGGTCGCGGCGGTCACCGAAGCCGCCATGCGCGGTGAACTCGACTTCGAGCAGTCGCTGCATCAGCGCGTCGCGGCCCTCGCCGGGCTTGACGCCGGGGTCATCGACGACGTCGCGAAGTCCCTGCAGCTCACTCCTGGTGCGCGCACCACGATCCGCACGCTGCATCGGCTCGGTTTCCACTGCGGCCTGGTGTCCGGCGGATTCCGGCAGGTCATCGACGGGCTGGCCCACGAACTCGAACTCGACTTCGTGCGCGCGAACACCCTCGAGATCGTCGACGGCAAGCTCACCGGACGTGTGATCGGCGAGATCGTCGACCGGACCGGCAAGGCGCATGCGCTCCGCTCCTTCGCCGATCAGGTCGGTGTGCCGATGGAGCAGACGATCGCCGTCGGCGACGGTGCCAACGACATCGACATGCTCAGCGTCGCTGGACTCGGCATCGCCTTCAACGCGAAGCCCGCGTTGCGAGAGGTCGCCGACGCGACGCTCAACCATCCGTTCCTCGACGCCGTGCTGTTCATCCTCGGCGTCTCACGCGACGAGATCGAGGCCGCGGACGCCGCCGACGGCGTGTACCGGCGGGTCCCGCTCGGCTGACGTGTGGACATGTCGGACAGCGCTGACGTCACGGGTTCGCCGGTGCCGCCCGACGCCGTGACCGGGGAACCCGACAATTCGACGCGGCCACCCGTCACCCCCGATGCAGTGGTGACGAACCATCGACGCCTCGTCGGATACGTCGGTGGCGGTGAGGATCCCGAGGACCCGGCCGACGTCCTGGCGATGGCGATGGTACTGCGCATCGAGAAATCCGATCCGCCGAATCGCACCGATCTGCTGACCGCGGCCGCGCGGGCCGTCGCACTGCTGTGTCTCGACGACCGCGCAGCCGGAGACGGGCCGTGGGCGAAGCCGATGGACGACTGGTGCAACGCGCGAATCCGCAAGATCGCCCGCCGTGCGCGTGGGGCGCAATGGGCTGCGGCGCAAGAGGTGTGGGGCGTGACCGCCACCGAGGGCGACGCCGAGGCGCGTGCGTTCGTACCCGGCCGCGTCGGCGATCTCGACCGTCGGGTGAAGAAGCTGCAGATCGGCGGCACCGAGGTCGACGGCGCACCGCGCACAGAGAAGCCAGATCACGGCGTGGTGCTGTGGACCAATCCCGGACTCGACATGACCGTCGGCAAGCTCGCCGCACAGGTCGGGCACGCTTCGATGCTCGCCGCGAAGTTGCTCGACGCCGACGAGGCGATCCGGTGGCGGCTCGACGAGTGTCCGCTGGCGGTGCGTGAGGCCACCCCAGAACGGTGGCGGGATCTGCTCGACGCCGATGCCGCCGGAACCGCGGTCGCGGTCCGCGACGCCGGCTTCACCGAGATCGCGCCCGGTTCGGTCACCGTCATCGCCGAGGTCGTCGGGAACTGATCACGAGACAGGGGAGCAGATGAGCGCTAGCGAGCTACCGGACTGGGCGAAAAGCCTTGACCTGCAACCGCACCCGGAGGGTGGCTGGTTCCGCGAGACCTGGCGCAGCGAGGTGGGTCTGCCGAACGCGGTGCTCCCGGCCGGTTACACCGGTGACCGGGCGGCCGGGACCGCCATCTACTTCGTTCTGATGCCCGGCCAACAGTCGGCCTGGCGCACCGTACGCAGCTCGGAGATCTGGCTGCACCACCGCGGGGCGCCGGTCCAACTCGATCTCGGCGGCGACGGCGAGGCCCCCGGCGACCCGACCCCGATCATCGTCGGGCCCGACATCGAGGCCGGACAGCATCCGCAGGCGCTGGTGCCGCCCGGCGTGTGGCAGCGTGCCCGCCCCGTCGGCGACGAGGCGGCTCTGGTCAGCTGCGTCGTCGTGCCAGGCTTCGACTTCGCGGACTTCCGGCTCGAGGACTGAGGCCCGCCGCCGGGATCAACTGCCCACGGCGACCGGTGAATTCGCCGGGGCGAGGTGTCCGAGCGTGCTCATCCAGACATCGCGGCTCGGCGCCAGCGACGCGACGATCAGCTCGTCGGCGTCGGCATGCCCGGCGAACCAGCTCAGGTACTGGCGCACCTCGTCGGGTGTTCCGATGCCGGCATAGGTGAGCATCTCGTCGATCTGGCGCCCCTGGGGCATCGACAGGACGGCGTCGGCCTCCTCGTCGGTGAAGGTCCGGCCGCGTCCGTACAGAAGTGAGACACGGTTGCGTCGGGCGATCTGCAACTGCTGCTGCGCTACGTCCGGGTCGTCGTCGGCGATCACGCCGACACCGGCGATCACATACGGCTCGGCGAGGACCTCCGACGGCCGGAACTCGCGGCGGTACAACTCGACTGCCTGCGTGAGGGCCTGCGGTGCGAAGTGGGACGCGAAGGCGTAGGGGAGTCCGAGGGCGGCAGCGAGCTGTGCGCCGAACAGCGACGAACCAAGGATGTAGAGAGGGACGTGGGTCCCGGCACCCGGGGTCGCACGGACCCCTTCGATGCGTGATTCGTCGCCGAGGAACGCCTGCAGCTCGAGCACGTCGTGGGGGAAACGCTCGGCCGAGGCGTGCGTCCGACGCAGTGCCTGGAAGGTCTGCTGGTCGCTGCCCGGCGCGCGGCCGAGTCCGAGGTCGATGCGGCCGGGATGCAGCTCGGCGAGGGTGCCGAACTGCTCGGCGATGGTGAGCGGGGCGTGGTTGGGCAGCATGACGCCGCCGGCACCCAGGCGGATGGTCGAGGTGTGGGCGGCGATGTGCGCGATGAGCACAGCAGGCGCCGACGACGCGATCGCCGACATGTTGTGGTGTTCGGCGTACCAGATCCGCTTGTATCCCCACTTCTCCGCGTTCTGCGCGAGATCGACACTGGCGGCAAGGCTTTCCGCGACGGTCTCGTCGCGGCCGACGGTGGCGAGATCCAGGATGGACAGAGGAAGGTTTTGAGCGGTCACGTAGTCCATCAACCCGCCGGACGGGTCGGAGTATTCCCGCCCGGTCCCTTCGACGCAGCTCACACCGGCCGTCCCCGACACGGCTCATCCGAACCGGTCGAACGCCCGGGCGTGAGGCAGGATAGGGGGCGTGACCGAATCCGATCCCGACCTCTTGATCGACTTCCGCGACGTCGCGATCGTCCGCGGCGGCAAAACGCTCGTCGGCCCGGTGTCCTGGCAGGTCGAACTCGACGAACGCTGGGTCATCATCGGCCCGAACGGCGCCGGTAAGACGACCCTGCTGCGCCTCGCCGGTGCGGAGGTCCACCCGACCTCGGGCACGGCGTTCGTGCTGAACGAGAAGCTGGGCCGGATCGAGATCCGCGAACTCGCGACGCGGATCGGCGTCGCCAGTCCCGCCCTCGTCGACCGGGTGCCCGACCACGAGGTCGTCAGCGACGTCGTCATCTCTGCGGGTTACGCGGTCCTGGGCCGCTGGCGCGAGGCGTACGACGACATGGACCGCGACCAGGCCGTCGAATCGCTGGAGTCGATGGGCGCCGAGCATCTCGCCGAACGCACCTTCGGGACCCTGTCGGAGGGGGAGCGCAAGCGCGTCATCATCGCCCGCGCTCTCATGACCGACCCCGAACTGCTGCTGCTCGACGAGCCGGCCGCAGGTCTCGACCTCGGCGGCCGTGAGGAACTCGTCGACCGTCTCGCCACCCTCGCCGCCGACCCCGATGCCCCCGCCATCGTGCTGATCACCCATCATGTGGAGGAGATCCCGGAGGGGTTCACGCACGCGCTGATCCTGTCCGAGGGTGGTGTCGTGGCTCAGGGCCTCCTCGAGGAAGTCATGACCAGCGAGAACCTGACGGCCGCCTTCCGGCAGCAGATCATCCTCGACAAGGTCGACGGCCGGTATTTCGCTCGACGCCGTCGCCGCGCGGGCGGTCACCGTCGAGCAGGAGGCAACCGATGACATCCACCGATCAGGGACCCGAGGTCGTGTCCGCACCGATCCGCGACGCCGCGACGGTCGTCCTGGTCCGGGACTCCGCCGACGGCATCGAGGTGTTCCTGCAGCGTCGGGTGAAGCAGATGGCCTTCGCCGGCGGCATGACCGTCTTCCCCGGTGGCGGCGTCGACAAGCGCGATGCCGGCGCCCACGTGGCCTGGACCGGGCCGGACGCCGCATGGTGGGCGTCGCAGTTCAACACCGATGACGAGCTCGCCCAGGCGCTCGTGTGCGCAGCCGTCCGCGAGACCTTCGAGGAGTGCGGGGTCCTGCTCGCGACCACCGCCGACGGGTCCTTCGCCGACCCGGGCGCGCTCGCGGACGACCGGCAGCGCCTCGTCGAGAAGTCGCTGTCCTTCGCGGAGTTCCTCACCGCCCGCGGCCTCACCTTGCGTGCCGATCTGCTGAGTCCGCTCGCACACTGGATCACCCCGGTCAACGAGAAGCGGCGCTACGACACCCGCTTCTTCCTCGCCGCCATGCCCGAGGGCCAGAAGGCCGACGCCGAGACCACCGAGGCCGAGGTGGCGCGCTGGGTCAACGCCCGCGTGGCGATCGACACCTGGGCCGACGGCAAGCACTTCCTGATGCCGCCGACCTGGGCGCAGCTCCACTACGTCAGCGGCTTCCCGCGCGTCGAGGAGCTGCTGGCCGCCGAGCGGTCCATCGAATGCATCCTCCCGAACACCACCCCGGGCGCCGGGCTCGCCGGACTCGGGTTCCCGGGCTCGGACGAGTACTTCCGCACGCTCGGCGATCAGACGCCGCCGGAGATCACGCTCTAGACCTCAGGCTTCGTCGAGATCGACGGTCTCGTCCTCGTCCTCGCCGATCTCCTCGCGATCGGCCCACTCGAGCAGGGTGTCGAGCCGGTAGGCGACGTCGTCGATCTCGGCGTGCAGGTCTCCGAGCTCCGCGAACCGCGCGGGCACGGTGGCGATGGTGAAGTCGTCGGGTTCGATGTCGTCGATCTCGTTCCAGCGGATCGGCGTGGACACCGTCGCACGCTGGTTCCCACGTACCGAGTAGGCCGACGCCATGGTGTGGTCGCGGGTGTTCTGGTTGTAGTCGACGAACACCGCCGCCGGGTCGCGGTCCTTGCGCCACCACGTCGTCGTGACGTCCTTGGGGGCGCGACGCTCGACCTCGCGGGCGAAGGCGAGCGCGGCGCGTCGTACCTGTGGGAAACCCCATTCGGGGGCGATGCGCACGTAAATGTGCAGACCGCGACCACCCGAGGTCTTCGGGAAGCCGCGCATGCCCAGCTCGTCGAGGACCTCCTCGACGACGTGGGACACCCGCTGGATACGCGAGAAGGTGCAGTCCGGCATGGGGTCGAGATCGATGCGCCACTCGTCGGGGGACTCCGGGTCGGCGCGACGCGAGTTCCAGGGGTGGAACTCGACCGTCGACATCTGCACCGCCCAGATCACCGACGCCAGCTCGGTCACGCACAGCTCGTCAGCGGTCCGCCCGTACCGGGGGAAATAGATCTCGGTGGTCTCCAACCAGTCCGGTGCGCCCGCCGGGACCCGCTTCTGGTGCACCTTGTTGCCGCTGACGCCCTTGGGGAAACGGTGCAGCATGCAGGGACGTTCGCGCAGGGCCCGCACGATGCCGTCGCCGACCGACAGGTAGTACTCGGCGAGGTCGCGCTTGGTCTCACCCCGCTCGGTGAAGTACACGCGATCCGGACTCGACAGGCGGACGGTGCGATCACCCACCGTCAGCTCGATCGGCTCACCTGCGGAACCCGCGCCTTTGGCCATGTCGCCCACTGTAGGGCGGTTCGATGTGACGCGTGGGATCTCCGGGACCGGTGACACCGGCCTGCGACACCGGGCCGACTTACCAGACGGTAGCCTTCGAGAATGCCTGAGTTCGTGACCCTCGAAACGTCCGACGATCATCCCGGCGTGGGCACCATCCTGCTGGCCCGCCCGCCGATGAACGCGTTGAGCCGCCAGGTGCAGGCCGAGCTGGCCGCGGCCGCCGAGGAGGCGACGCTCCGCGACGACATCAAGGCCGTCGTCGTCTACGGCGGACCCAAGGTCCTCGCCGCCGGCGCCGACATCAAAGAGATGAACGACCTCGGTTACGCCGAGATGAGCAAGGTCGCCGGTCGACTGCAGCGCGACCTCGGCGCCATCTCCGAGATCCCGAAGCCCACGGTCGCGGCCATCACCGGCTACGCGCTGGGCGGTGGCCTCGAAGTCGCTTTGGGAGCCGACCGCCGGATCGCCGGTGACAATGCGAAGCTCGGCGTCCCCGAAGTCCTGCTCGGACTCATCCCCGGTGGCGGCGGCACGCAGCGTCTGGCGCGACTCATCGGACCGGCCAAGGCCAAGGACCTCATCTTCACCGGCCGCTTCGTCGGCGCCGAGGAGGCACTCGCCATAGGCCTGGTCGACGAGGTCGTCGCCCCCGACGAGGTCTACAACGCCGCCCTCGCCTGGGCAGGGCAGTTCACCGGCGCCGCGTCGGTGGCGATCGCCGCCGCCAAGAAGGCCGTCGACCAGGGCCTCGGCGTCGACCTCGACACCGGACTCAAGATCGAAGAACAGCTCTTCGCCGCGCTGTTCGCCACCGAGGACCGTGCCATCGGCATGAAGTCGTTCGTGGAGAACGGCCCCGGCAAGGCGAAGTTCACCGGGCGCTGAGCGAAGCGACCCTCGAACGCTGAGCGACGCCCCATACAGACATCAGTAGTGACCGACCCACGCGACAAGGAAGCGATCATGACCACCGACGCCACCCCGGGTATCGATCCGGCGCCGAATCCGCATGCCACAGAGGAGCAGGTGCAGGCCGCTCTGAAGGACACCAAGCTCGCCCAGGTGCTCTACCACGACTGGGAGGCCGAGACCTACGACGAGAAGTGGTCGATCAGCTTCGACGAGCGCTGCATCGATTACGCGCGTGGACGTTTCGACGCCATCGAGACCGACGAGCCGCTGCCGTACGGGCGTGCGATGGAACTCGGTTGCGGCACCGGCTTCTTCCTGCTGAACCTCATGCAGTCCGGTGTGGCCGAGAAGGGTTCGGTCACCGACCTGTCGCCGGGCATGGTGAAGGTCGCGCTGCGCAACGCCGAGAACCTGGGCCTCGACGTCGACGGCCGGGTCGCCGACGCGGAGAAGATCCCCTATGACGACAACACCTTCGATCTCGTCGTCGGACACGCTGTGCTGCACCACATCCCGGACGTCGAGCAGGCGCTCCGCGAGGTGCTGCGCGTGCTGAAGCCGGGCGGCCGGTTCCTGTTCGCCGGCGAGCCGTCGACCATCGGTGACTTCTACGCGCGCTGGATGAGCCGCGCGACGTGGGCGGTCACCACCAACGTCACCAAGTTCGGACCGCTGCAGAGCTGGCGTCGCCCGCAGGAGGAGCTCGACGAGTCCTCCCGCGCCGCCGCTCTCGAGGCCGTCGTCGACATCCACACCTTCGATCCCGACGAGCTGGCCGGCATCGCCCGTTCCGCCGGTGCTGCCAAGGTCTCCACCGCCACCGAGGAACTGGCCGCCGCCATGCTCGGCTGGCCGGTCCGCACCTTCGAGGCCGCGGTTCCGCCGGAGAAGCTCGGTTGGGGATGGGCGCGGTTCGCATTCGGCGGCTGGAAGCGTCTGACCTGGCTGGACGAGAACGTCCTGCGCAAGGTCGTCCCGCAGAAGTTCTTCTACAACGTGGTGGTCACCGGCACCAAGCCGGAGTAACTCCAGCGTTTTGTAGAAAGCGCAGGGTTATGGCGCGCATTCTCTCTACAGATCGGGTCGTCGCTTCCGCGGCGGCCCGATCGTCGTTTTCGGGACCGGGGCCGCATCCTGCGTGCAACCATTGGCTATGGCCACCCTGCTGTCGTCCGATGAGTTCGAGATCCGTCTGCTCTTCAGTGACCCGGTGCCGGAGGTGAGGCAGTTCCTTCACGAGGTCATCGAGAAGCGCGAACCCATTGCTCTCGACGTTGAGGGCACGGTGCATCTGCTGAACGTCGCCAACGCCAGGCACGTGGTGCTGGCCGAGCAGGACCCGGACGACGAGTCGCTGGTCACCGACGATCGGACCACCGTCGTCACGTCGATCGTGGAGTTGCGCCAGTAGGACCGATCAGGAGAGTCCGGCGAGCCACGCGTCGACGTCGGCCTGGGATCGCAACCGCACGACCGGAAGTCCAGGCTCTGACCGCTGGAGCTGCGGTACCGCCGCGGCGACCGCGTGCCGTTGGCTCACCGACCACCGGATGATGTGCTCGGGGTTGGTGAAGATGGTCCGCAGGGGCGCCTCGAGGTTGCCGTTCCACAAGACCTCGCGCCGCAGTCGCCGCCGCACAGTACGCCTCACGACGCGAGGGAAAGTGGTCGTCCAGTAGGGCAGGTCGAGCCAGACCAGCAGTTCGGCACGCGCGGCTATCAACGGTCGCGCGTCGCGGTACTGCCACTCGGTCACCCAGGCGTCGCCTGCCAGGAACTCCCGTACATCGTCGAGGAACTCGGGTCGGCGTACCCAGCCCGGTCCGTGGTGGAGGGCGTCGATCTCCACATGCGGAACGTCGAGGAGTCCGGCGATCCGGCGCGCCGTGGTCGTCTTGCCGACGCCGGACACCCCCGCGACCGCGATGCGCCGGGGATGCCGCGGACGGTCGTCGTGGACGTTCACATCCGCCATCGTCGCAGACGTGGCGGGCGATCCGGGGAGGGGCAGGTGACGACGGTAGCCTGCAAGGATCATGAGCTATTCCTTCGGTCTCGACGACGTCGCGTTCCTGCGGTCGCGCCACGGTGAGAAGGCGCTGGAGACGGTGTCGGGTCTGGCGCTCACCCCCGCGTCGATGCTGTCCGACATCACCGAGGTGCGCAGTCGGTACGCCCCGCACGACGCCGCGCTGATCGAGACCGTCCGGAACCGTCGGCGAGCCACAGCGAAGCTGCGGGACCCGGCGGGGTTGTTGCTCACCGACGACGGGCTGCAGCAGGCGACAGCGTCGGTCGTGGCCGCTCATCGCGCCGCCGAGATCTCCACTCGTTACCCGGCGTCGGTGGTTCACGACATGACCTGTTCGATCGGTGCAGAGCTCCGGGAACTGGTGCGCGTCAACGGCATCGCCGGAGTGATCGGCAGCGACCTCGACCGCGTCCGGCTCGCGATGGCGCGCCACAACGTTCCCGGTGCGACGCTTCTGGTCGCCGACGCGTTGACCCCGACCTCGACTGCGGATGTTCTTCTCGCCGACCCTGCTCGACGCTCCGACGCCGGCCGGATCTTCCGTCTCGACCAGCTGACCCCACCGCTGCTCGAACTGCTCGCCACCTATGCGGGCCGCACACTGATCGTGAAATGTGCTCCCGGACTGGATCATCAGATGCTGCGCAACCGGTTCGGTTTCGACGGCGAGGTACAGGTGACCTCGCTCGATGGCGGCGTCCGCGAAGCCTGTCTGTGGTCGGGGCCGGGAGTCGAGTCCCGGCGCCGGGCAACGGTTCTGCGCACCCGGCCCGACGGTACGGTGACGGAGTTCGAGATCACCGATCACGAGGACGACGACGTACCGGCCGGCGAGGCGGGGGAGTGGATTGTCGATCCGGACGGCGCGATCGTCCGGGCCGGGCTCGTCAAGCACTACGCCCACCGCTTCGGTCTGTGGCAACTCGACCCGCAGATCGCTTACCTGACCGGCGATTCGGTGCCCGCCGGGGCGCGCGGGTTCCGGGTGATCGAGCAGGTCGGGGTGACGGAGAAGATTCTCCGCAAGGCCCTGGCGGCCCACGGTTGCGGCCCACTGGAGATCCTCGTCCGCGGCCTCGACGTCGACCCCGACCAGCTCCGCAAGAAGCTCAAACCCAAGGGCGACCGCCCACTGTCTGTGGTGCTCACCCGGATCGGACGCAAAGGGGCCGCATTCATCTGCGAGCCGGGCGTGAGGTTCTGACGAGACCTTTGTAAACCGGAGCTTGACACCTCGACACTTGTAAATCTAATCTTTACAAGTGTCCGAGGTGGAAGAAACAGCACGGGAGATCGAGCGGTACGCGCGCAGTGTGGCAACCGGACCCGGTTCCGAACCGGGGGACCCGGGTGCTCGCGAAGCGGCACTGACCCGAGTCCATGACGCACTCCAACTGGGCCGTCGCGCAGAGGAATTGCTCAGCGCCACGGCTCGCGCCGCACGAGAGTTCGGATGTACCTGGCAGGAGATCGGCGACGTCGTCGGTGTCACCCGTCAGGCGGCGTTCCAGCGCTTCGGCAAACCCATCGACCCCAGAACAGGAGCACCCATGCAGAAAGTCACGATCGCCCACGCCGACGTCATGGCCCTCGACATCATCGAGAAGATCACCAAGACGGAGTGGGCCAGTGTCACAGCACGTTTCGACGAGACGATGACGGCTGCCCTGTCGGACACCGCACTCGCCGACGCCTGGGCGGCGGTGGTGGCTCTCCAGGGTGAACTCGAGAGCACCGGAACGCCTTTCGTGCGCGGTCACGGCCTGCACACGGTGGTCGACGTCCCGCTGGAGCAGGAGGCCGGGGATATGGTCTTCCGCGTCGCCTTCGACGCCGACGGCCGGATCGCGGGACTGTTCTTCCTCAATCCCGACGCGGCGAGCAAGGAACTCTGAGCGACCACGTAGAAACAGAATGCGGGCTGAGTGCTGGTTTCGGGCACTCAGCCCGCATTCTTGTTCGGACGCTCTATCCGAGGTTGGCCTTGCTGTCGAAGAAGTACACCTCGCCGAGGTTGGTCGCGGTCGCGATCTGCCCCGAGAATGAGACCGAGACGCCGGTCGCGAACCCTGACGAATTCGGCAGCGGGAGGGTACGTTTCGTCGCCCCGTCGTCGGTCGAGACCTCCACCAGTGACAGGGTGTCCTTGCCGGCATCACGGACGACGGTCCAGGCGGTCTTCTGCTGGGTCAGCGCGGAGAGACTGACCGTGGCGAGATCGGTGCGCTGCCACACCTTTTCGGCGCGGTCACCCGCATCGCGGTACAGGGTCAGCGGGGCACCGAGCGAGCCGGTGGGGATGATCAGGCCATCGGGTGACACGGTCATCGTCGCGAAGCCGTGGCCGCCGATGTCCTGGGTCCACTTGGTCGACCCGTTCTCGGTGTTCAGCGCGACGATCTTGCCATCCCGCGAGAAGGCGTAGAGCGTGGCGCCGTCGGCGGACAGGGTCGGTGTACCGATGACGCCGCTCGGGACGTCGGCCTGCCAGGCGGTCCGCACCTCGCGCTTGCCGGCGACCTTGTTGTACTTCATCGCCCGGATCTGCGACGACGCCGCGCCCTGGGGGAAGAAGTTGAGGTAGAAGCGTTCTCGGCCGGTGTCGACCGCAGCGGGTGCCGGGATCGCGCATTGCGGTCCGTTGCGCACGCAGTCGCCGAAGCCGAGGAGCGGCTGTTCCGGGTCGGCGTCGTCGCGCAGTTTCACCTCGGGGGCGGTCAATTCGTTGCGCTGGGTGTCGATGAGCAGGATCTGGCCCTGCGTCGTCGTCACGAGCACCTCGTTCGGGGCGGCGAACTTCGCCGACAGCGGGACACCGATCACGCCGGCACGCCAGCGGATCGCACCACCGGCGTTGTACGCGAGGAAGGTGGTCTCCTCGCCGAGGTACGGCTGGTCGTACTGGTCGACGAGCATCGCGTTGACCTCGACGCCGGCGCGCATGTCCTTGCAGAAGTTCTTGCGGCCCGACCGGCCGTCGAGCACCAGGACGTTGCAGCCCTGGGCGGCGTTCGAGGTGACGCCGACGTTGCCCTTGCCCGAGATCGTGACGGGTGCGGTGACCGGTCCGCCGGTGGGGCGCGTCCAGCTGAGGGTGAGGTCGTCGGGGACGTCGGCGTAGGCGAAGTTCGCGTTGCCGGGGACGCCGCCGTAGCTGGGCCAGCCGACGCTCGGGATCGAGCGGACGTCGATGTGCCCGTCGGAGCAGCCGGCGAGTACCAGCGAGCTCACGGCCGTGACGGCGACGAACAGGCGGGTCAGCGCAGATCGGCGGTGTCGGGACACCTGCGGTCGTGCCAAGGCCATCCTGCTCCTCATCGTCGGTCCTCACCGGCACGAGACGTGCCAGCAGTGAGCCTATCGTGTGCGAAAAACCGGTCGTTTAGGGTTTGTCCCATGACCACCATGTGGAACGCCTCCTACCGGTCCCGTCGCCGCGCCGGCCGTCGCCGCGATCCCGAGCAGGCACGATTCCTCACTCTCGATTCGCTGCGCTGGGTGAAACGCAATCGCGCGTACACCCCGTGGTACCTGGTCCGTTACTACCGTCTCGCGAAGTTCCGCCTGGCCAACCCGCATGTCGTGCTGCGCGGCATGGTGTTCCTCGGCCGCAACGTGGAAATTCACTGCACTCCGGAGCTGGCCCGGATGGAGATCGGCCGTTGGGTGCACATCGGCGACGGCAACTCGATCCGGTGCCACGAGGGCAGCCTGAAGATCGGCGACAAGACCGTCTTCGGCTGCAACAACGTCGTGAACGCCTACCTCGACCTCGAGATCGGCGGGTCCACGCTCGTCGCCGACTGGTGCTACATCTGCGACTTCGACCACAAGATGGACGACATCACGCTGCCCATCAAGGACCAGGGCATCGTGAAGGGCCCGGTCCGCATCGGACCCGACACCTGGGTGGCGGCCAAGGTGTCGGTGCTGCGCAACACCATCGTCGGACGGGGCTGCGTCCTCGGCTCGCATGCGGTGGTCAAGGGCGTGATCCCCGACTACTCAATCGCGGTCGGAGCCCCCGCCCGCGTGGTCAAGAATCGCATGGACGACTGGGCCAAGAACGCCGAACAGCGCGCGGAACTCGAACGCGCCCTCGCCGACATCGAACGCAAGAAGGCCGCCGCCGAGAAAGCTGCCGCAGAGCGGGCCAAGTAGCGTCCGGCTGTCCGGGTTGATGTCGCGCGCGACGTCAGTCCGGTCCTGCGAACTCGGCTGCGGTCGCGCGGCCGGGTCGACGTCGCACGCGACCTCGCTTCGACCGTGCAACCCGGCAGGGATCAGCATTAGGTACCGCCTGCGATACCTATTGCTGATCAGGATTCGGCTGGGTCATCCGCAGACGGCACCGATGTGGCGGCAGGGGTAGGTGCCGAGTCCGACGGCGCATCGTTGTCCTCGGTCGGAGCCTTCGCCCCGGCGGCTGCAGGTTCGACAACGGTCTCGGTCCACCGGTTCCCGTCCCGCTCGACGGTTGTCACCGTGCCGTCGGGTTCGGTGATCTCCAGGGTCGAGGTCCCTGGAAGCCAGCGGATCTCGCTGCTCGAGGAGAACCGACCCTCGTACTCACGGTCGCCGGTTTCCGCGCTACGTATCGTCACCTTGCCGCCCGACTCGTAGTAGGCGTAATCGCCGGCATCGGACAGGGTTCCGCCGGATGGCAAATCCACCTTGGTCGAGGTGGGGGTCGACGAGTCGTCATCGGCGGACTCGCCAGCAGGGGTCGACGCGTCGAGTTCGGCAGACTCGTTGGTGGACTCGTCGGATGCGGCGGACTCTGATGATTCAGCTTCGGTGGATTCCGAGGGCTCGGTAGTCAGTGACTCCGGCGCTGCGCGACGCGCTGCTGCTCCAGACGTGGCATAGATATATCCCGGGCTGTCACATCGGGCGCCGCTTAGGAGAGTGGCGGAAAAGTTATGAGTAAGAGGCTGCGAAGAAAAGTCGCCTTTGTACACCCGCAGGACGACTCTTGTGTCCTGCATCAACAGCGTCGAAAGCAGGGTTGTCAGGCCCGTGACAAGAGCGGAAGGGAACGTGTAAGTGATCGGGTTGGCGGTCGTCTCGTCGGCCTCCCAGGTCAGAGATATTCCCAGATTCGCAAGAAGGGGAAGAATATTCACCAGCGGCAGATCAGGAAAGGACAGCCTGTAGATATAACCGGCTTGTTGGTTCACCGGGGGGTTCGGCCAGCTGATAGTGATGGTATTCGCCAGCAACCCGATCGTTGTGTTCTGGCACCTGAACCAGTCGATGGGGGGCCGTGCGAGAGAAACCGACCCGACGGCAGTCACCTGGTCCGTCAACGCGGCGCGCGCGTTCCCGGGCCCATGCACCTGTGAAACTCCCAGTGCGACAACTGTCGCAGCGGCGGTGCCGGCCAGAATACGTTGACCTGCAGGTGAATGGCGCCACCCCTGTTTCGGTGCGAAAGCGACGGTAAGAAGGAACAGTGCAGCGAGCGCCTCGAGTGCCAGTGTGTACGGATTCTTCAGCCAGGCAGCAACGTAACCGAGAAATGGCACCGTGCCGACGACGCGCTGGACCTCGGTGACGGTGTAGCTCCTCGGATCAGCGATGTTGTTCGCGTCGCCGCGCAGCGTGAATGTCACCGAGTTTCCAGTCGGTGTGGAGACGGTTTCGGCTCGGTGAGTAACGCGGATACCGTCGTCGCGAACGATGCTGACCACATCGCCAGGGCGCACCGACGTGGCAGGAACGGAGTGTCCGAGGCCAAGTGAGCCCGTGGGGATCGTGGGTGTCATGGACCCGGTCTCGAAAATCATCGGTCGAAGCCCGAGTATCAGTGCGAGGACCGTCGCGACCATGCACAGTCCACCCACTACCGCGCCTACGGTCAGCAGTCGGTCGCCGCGACCACGGGGACGTTGCGGCTCGAACTCTACCGTCGGTAACTCGTACAAGTCTGTCGGAGTCATGAGGGCGTCGTCGCTGCGAAACTAAAGGTAACGGACCCTTCACCGTTGTTCGGCGGTTCAAGGAGGCTTGAGGAGGCCGACAATGGCAAGGAGAGTTCGAAACACAGGAACTCTTCGCCAGAACCTGCCGCCAGATCGCCGCGGTTGGACGTGAACGTGTTGATTGAAGAGGTGATCACCTGATTGTTGACGATCACTGAACCACCTGAGCAGGTCCTACCGCTCATCGTGGGGGTGGCTACGGCGCGGAGAATCATCGATCGGCCGACGGGGTTATCGCTCGCAACACCGACGCTGTACTTGAATGCGACGGACCCGATGTTCTGCACCTTGACCACCTTCGCGGTCCGTTCTCCCGGAAGCAGGGGGTCGGGAAAGTCGAAATCGTATTGCACGGTTCTGTCGTCCACTGCGAGTTTGATGCTGGCGGTGGTGAACATGCCCGACGTGGTGGCCGCGGTCGTCGCCCACAACGCCGTTGTGCCGATTGTCGCTGTGGAGAGCAGAGTTCCACACGTCAGGAGTGCGCGCACTCGCCTGGACAGGCTGGGGGACACGGTCGGAAGCTTCAACGGGCTGTCTCCGCTTCCGGGTCTTCGGCTTCGTCGTGTGGGGTCTCATCGATCTTCTTCTCGCGACGATCGGCGATGAATTGCCATCCGCCGTAAACGAACAGCGCTCCAGCAAGCACGAAGATCAGTATGGTCCGGGACTGGCTCGCGAGCCAGTTGTTGACCCAGCCGACGTAAGGCACGGAGTACCACAGGGTGCCGCGTACCTGAACGGGGCGGACGGGCTCGGCGTCGGGGGCACCGTTGTCGTCGCCCTGTGTGATGAACCGCGGTTCTCCCGCGTCGCTCTCCGCGATCTCGATGACGCGGTGGGTGACGACTTCCGGCGACCCTGAACGGATCTGGTAGGTGACCACGTCACCGACCCGGATATCCTCCGCCGGCCCCGGTTTCACGACGATGAGTGTTCCCGGCGGATAGTTCGGCTTCATCGACCCGGTCAGCACCGTGTAGGCCTGTGCGCCGGCGATTTTGGGGATGAGAATGGTCGCACAAAGGATCGCGATGGCGCCAATGAGGAGCAGCCAGGAGATGCCCTGCCACACAATGTGCAGAACGCCATGCTTGGTGTCAGTGCCACCTGAATTACCGGTGTCAGGCGACCCAGACTGATCCGAATCAGTAAGCTGCGGGGCAGCTTTCGCAAGTTCGACGGTGCGTTGTTCGTCGTCCGTCGTGCCCGGCACGTGCGTGTACTCGTTCATGGTCGGTCCTGGTCCGCCTTGAAATTGAAGGTGATGGTGAAGGTGGCCGGTTGTTGCCCGCTCACCGAGACCAGTTCGGCGCGAATGCACCACATGGTCGAGGCGCCCACCGCGAGGGGAAACACAGGGCCGACGATGCCAGTGTGTTCGTCAATGGCGGTAGTTGCGGAGAATGCGCCGCCCAGCGGGACTTCGCTACCGGGACATATCGATGCCTGACTACCGGACAACTTGATCGAGACTGACGCGCCGGAGGTCGAGACCACTGGTCCGGCGGAGGCCAGATGGAACAAAAGCGGTGTAGAGCCGGTGTTGGCGATCGTCAGGACCGCCTGCGACGACTGGCCGGGAAGCATGTTGGTCCCGTTCAGTGCAGGGAAAGTGAACGACGAACCACCACCGGAACCCGGTGCGAGACCGATAGTTCCGGTGGTGATGTTGGACGTGGGGCCATCCGCCTGCGCGGTCCACAGTGCCAGAGTGGTCTGTACCGATCCGAAGATCAGCACGACCACCCCGATCGCGAGGGCCGCGAAGAGGACGCCCCGCCGCTTCAGGGCCGCGGGCACGAGTAGACCAGCGCTACGACGGACGGACCTGATTCAGCATGATCTGCATGCCACTGACATTGATCTGACCGTTGGTGAAATCGGTACCTGTTGTTGCAGGGTCGAAGGCCACTGTGACTTTGACAGGCAACACCTGGCCACCGGACACGACAATCGGCGCATTGGTGTAGGCGGCATTGTCAACTTCGGTTTCGATGTCGACCCGACTTGTGGGAGGCAACGTCGAGTCTGTCCCGAGGTCGGTCACCGAGAGTTGAGCACGCATATTCTTACCCGTGGCAGTGACAGTACAAGTGACGTTGTACTCCCAAATGTCGCCGGGGACCATGAGCGTGGTGCCTGGTGTCACAGCGGTGACTGGAACGTCTCCCGAGACGTCCGTCCACGCCCCGTTCGGGCATGCGAGTCCGAAGGCTCCCGCTGTTATATCCGCGCCCGCAACGTCCTCCGCATCACTCCACAACGCATACGACCCCATACCTCCGAGGAGCAGGATCGCGCCCGCGCCGACGGCAATGGCGCCCTTTGTTTTCCGATTCATGAACGTGCCCCTTTCAGGGAAAGCCGCGCCCCAGAAATGTTTGCTGTGGGCAATGCGCGTCACGTTAGCGAATCGGAACAGGGTCCGCTTTCGAAACGGATGTTATTGGTGATGCTAGAGACTAATTTGTTATGGAAAGTACAAATCAGGGCTCGACGGGTTTTCCGGGGTCGCGTTCCGGAAGTGGCCGCATCGGGATATCCGGACGTCCGACGGGGTGACGCACCCGGCGCTTGGCGGCCAGGTGCACCGATGCGGTGCGTTCGGCCACCTCGGCCCAGGAGAACTCGGCGGTGAGTCGGGCCCGCGCGCGGACAGCTCGTTGTGCAGCCGCGCCGGGGTCGGACAGCGTCGCTCGTACTGCAGCGGCGAGTCCGGCGACGTCGGCCGGTTCGAAGGTGAGGCCGGTATCGGGTTCCTGTACGGCCTCGCCCAGGCCGCCGGCGGTCGAGACGATCAGCGGGATACCGGTGGCCGCCGCCTCCAAGGCGACGATGCCGAACGGCTCGTAGCGGCTCGGCAACACGATGGCGTCGCAGCGGTGCATGAGGGTCACCAACTGGTCGTGGTCGACGGCGCCGATGAACCGCACCGCCTTGCTCACCCGATGCTTGCGGGCCTGCTCCATCAACCACTCTCGCTGGGTGCCGTCACCGGCGATGGTGAGGGTGGTCCCCGGATGACTGCGACGGATACGGGGGAGTGCTGCCAGCAGGTCCTGCACACCCTTCTCGTATTCGAGGCGGCCGGCGAACAACAGTTCCGCCGGGCCGCTGGTCCGCGTTCGTGCCGCGAACGGCCACGTGCGGATGTCGATTCCGTTGTGGATCACGGAGATGTCGGCGGCGTCGTAACCGAACAATCGGTTCACCTCGTCGCGCATGGACGCCGAACACGTGATGAGAGCGTCGGATTCGGCGACGAGCCACCACTCCACCGAATGCACCTGCCGGTTGGTGCGGCCGCTGACCCAGCCACTGTGCCGGCCGGCCTCGGTGGCATGGATAGTGGAAACCAATGGCACATCGAAGAATTCGGCCAGCGCGATCGCCGGGTGGGCGACCAGCCAGTCGTGCGCGTGTACGACATCCGGAATCCATCGAGTCGACGAATCTGCGAAAGCCCGCTCGCCGGCGAGGATCTTGAGTCCGGCACGGATGAAGGAATGGCCCATCGCCAGAGTCCAGGCCATCATGTCCTGACCGAAATCGAACTCCGGCGGATCCTCGGCGACCGCGATCACGCGCACGCCTTCGACAACGGTGTCGGTCGTCGGATGCGTGAGTGCGTCGGTACCGGACGGGCGGCGGGTCAGGACCACGACATCGTTTCCGGCGGCGGCCATCTCGGTGGCGAGATGATGCACATGCCGACCCAGCCCGCCGACGACGACGGGTGGGTACTCCCACGACACGAACAAGATCTTCATGAGATGCTCCCTCCGGCATCCGCGGTCAGGATCGCGTGCAGACGGCGCGCATCGAGTGCGGGGAAGAGATTGTCGGCCCGCGCCCAGTTCTGCGCGAGCGTCGCCGCCGCGTCGTCGCGACCGCGGAGTGCGGCATCGCTGATCTCCCGCGTGGCGTGTGCGTGCGTGTGCGCCCGGGAGACAGCGTACTGCGCGGCGGTGTCTTTCGACACCATGAACGGCCAGTCCGACGACACCGTGAGCAGGGCTTCCCGAACGATCTGGTCGGCGACGCGGCTGCGTTCACCGCCACCGGCGAGGAGTTTGGCCACGGCGTCGAGAGCCGTCTCGGTCACCTCCTCATTGAGGGTGACGAGATGCTGTACCTGCGGACCGTTCCACACGCGCCAGTCCTTACCGGATCCCCACGACGACGCGGGAAGATCGACCGGGTCGCCGACGAGACCGGATCGCGTTGCGCCGGCGAGGGTTCCGACCTTCACCCCGACCTCGGGCAGGCGACGCAGGACGCGTTCGAGCCAGATCGGACCCTCATGCCACCAGTGCCCGAAGAGCTCGGTGTCGAAGGCGGCGACCACCAGTGCGTCGCGGCCGATGCGCTCCGACTCCGCGATGAGGCGCTCCCGGACGTGTCCGACGAAGTCCTCGACGTGGCGGTCGATCACGTCGTCGACGCGGGCCGGGTCGTAGGGCTTCTTCTCCTCGCCCGGCACCGAGCGTCCGGTGACGCGGAACCGCTTCAGTCCCGACTCATGATCATAGGTGTGGAAGTCGCGGTAGGCGGCGTGGCCGGGATAGCCCGACTTCGGCGACCACACGCGGTAACTCACGGTGAGGTCGCGACCGTAGGCGATGACCCCGCTGTCGCTGACCGGGCGGCCGAGTGCGGTGTCGCCGTGCAGGGTCGGCCCGTCGACCATGAAGTGCCCGACGCCGGCGCGGGCGTACTCCGCTTCCATGCCCGGCGCGAAGGCGCATTCGGGCGCCCAGATGCCGGCGGGGTCGAAGCCCCAGCGCGCGTGCGCGTCGTGGAGGCCTTCACGAAGGAAGAAGGTGCGCAGCCGCGGGTCGAGCAGCGGCGCGAAGGGATGCGCGAGGGGTCCACCGAGGATCTCGGCGACCCCGCTCGAGGCGACGCGGCGGATCAGCGGTGAGGCGCCGTGTCGCCACTTCGTCTCGAAGGTCTCCAGGGCCCGCTGGGCGTCGAGGAACTCACGACGACCTGCGTCGGCGCGGTCGGGGTCGTTCGACGTCGCCGCCTCGGTCGCCCGCAGCTGCCAGTCGGCCAGCCACTCGTACATCGACGACGCACAGTGCGGGTCGTCGAGCTGCGCGGCCAGGACCGGGGTGATCCCGAGCGTCACCTGGTCGGAGAAGCCGTCGTCGGCGAGACGTTCGAGGACGTCGAACAGCGGGATGTACGACGACGCCCACGACTGATAGAGCCACTCCTCACCGACCGGCCAGCGGCCGTGGTTGGCCAGCCAGGGCAGGTGGGAGTGCAGGACGAAGGTGAACTGTCCCGGAACCTCGGGGGTGCTGATGGTCATTGCTCAGTCCCGGGTCGCCACCGCGAACAGGTCGAGCGAGGCGTCGATGTCGGAGTCGCGCGCGTCGAGCACGGCGAAATCCTCGGCGGTCACCCCGGCGACATCGTCGACGAGATCGGTCGGCCACGGTTCGCCTGCGAGCGCCCGCTCGATCTGGGCGTCGATCAGCGATCCGCCCCACTTCTCGTCGAGTGCGGTCAGGCGCGGTCCGTGGTGCACACCGAGCATCGCGTCGAGGGTGAACCCGCCGTCGACGATCAGTTCGGTGAGTTCGGCGGCGTTGAGTTCACGGGTGTGGAACGGGTTGAGCGGGGTGTCGCGGCCGGGGGAGAAGGTGATCCGGTTGGGCGTGGAGATCAGCAGCCCACCGCCCGGACGCAGCACACGACGGCACTCGGCGATGAAGGCGGCCTGATCCCAGAGGTGCTCGATCACCTGGAAGTTGACCACCAGATCCACCGAGGCGTCGTCCAGCGGGAGATCGATCAGATTGCCCTGGTGCACGATCAGCCCCGGGTAGCGGCGGCGGGTGTGTTCGACCGCCGAGGTGTCGTAGTCGACGCAGACCACCGACGACGCCCCGGCGTCGGCGATCATCGCGGCCCCGTAGCCCTCGCCGGAGCCGGCTTCCAGGACCGCGCGGCCCGCGCAACGGTCGAGGATGTGTCGGTAGGCGATCTCGTGGCGGCGGAACCAGTAGTTCTCCGCGGGAATCCCCGGGACCGTCCGCTCACCGGTCAGCGCCAGTTGTTGGTCGGCGTCGAGGGACTCCAGACCGGTCATCCCGGCCGTCGGCGGAGAACCGAGGTCTGCGTCAGTCATCTGCAAGAGCGTAGGGCATGGGGTCGCGGCGTCCCGGTTCGTCCCGGCGTCGGCGACCGACCGAACGATCGGCCGAGGTCGTCCCCGGTTCTCTGTCCAGGTACGACGCCGGTCCAAAGTGTGAGGTAGTCGATGTTTAGTGAGAACATAGGAGACGCTAAAGTGGTGGAGACCAATGGCCTTACCCGCCGGTAAGTTGCCGAACCCGACGCAGGAGGTCGACGAAGACCAATGACAAACATTGTCGTACTGATCAAGCAGGTTCCCGACACGTGGTCCGAGCGCAAGTTGTCCGACGACGACTACACCCTGGACCGCGAGGCAGCTGACGCGGTTCTGGATGAGATCAACGAGCGCGCCGTCGAGGAAGCGCTGAAGATCAAGGAAGCCGACGGCGGCGAGGTCACCATCCTGACTGCAGGTCCCGACCGGGCCACCGACGCCATCCGCAAGGCCCTGTCGATGGGCGCCGACAAGGCGATCCACATCAAGGACGACGCGCTCCACGGCTCGGACGCGGTCCAGACCGCCTACGTCCTGGCCCGCGCGCTGGGCACCGTCGAGGGCGTCGAGCTCGTCATCGCCGGTAACGAGGCCACCGACGGTCGCGTCGGCGCGATCCCGGCCATGATCGCCGAGTACCTCGAGCTCCCGCACCTCACTCACCTGCGCAAGCTGACGCTGGAGGGCGAGACCCTCAAGGGTGAGCGTGAGACCGACGAGGGCATCTTCCACATCGAGGCCCAGCTCCCGGCCATCGTCTCGGTCAACGAGAAGATCAACGAGCCCCGCTTCCCGTCCTTCAAGGGCATCATGGCCGCGAAGAAGAAGGAAGTCACCGTCGTCTCGCTGGCCGAGATCGACGTCGAGCCGACCGATGTGGGCCTGGAGAACGCCGGCAGCGTCGTGAACTCCTCCACCCCGAAGCCGCCGAAGACCGCGGGCGAGCGCGTCACCGACGAAGGCGACGGCGGCACGAAGGTCGCCGAGTACCTGGTCGGCCAGAAGATCATCTGATCTTCCCCACCAGTCCATCCGGCGAACCCCAGACATTCAGGAGAAAACCAACATGGCAGAAGTACTCGTGCTCGTGGAGCAGGACGCCGAAGGCGCCCTGAAGAAGGTCACCAGCGAGCTCATCACCGCCGCCCGCGCTCTCGGTACCCCGTCGGCTGTTGTCGTCGGCAAGCCCGGCTCGGCCGACGCGATCATCGACGGCCTCAAGGAGGCCGGCGCCGAGAAGATCTACGTCGCCGAATCCGATGACGCAGCAGGCTACCTGGTCAACCCGCAGGTCGACGTCCTGTCCTCGATCGCCGAGAGCGCCGCTCCGGCAGCGATCCTGGTCGCGGCCACCGCCGACGGCAAGGAGATCGCCGGCCGTCTTGCCGTGCGTCTCGGCTCGGGCGTGCTCGCCGACGTCGTCGACGTCAAGGAAGGCGGCGTGGGCATCCACTCCATCTTCGGCGGCGCGTTCACCGTCGAGGCCCAGGCCAAGGGCGACACCCCGGTCATCTCGATCCGCCCCGGTGGTGTCGAGGCCGCTCCGCAGGCCGGTGCCGGCGAGCGTGTCGACGTCGAGGTCCCGGCAGCTGCCGAGAACGCCGTCAAGATCACCAAGGTCGAGCCGAACATCGGCGGCGATCGTCCCGAGCTCACCGAGGCGTCGATCGTCGTCTCCGGTGGTCGCGGTGTCGGTAGCGCCGAGAAGTTCTCGGTCGTCGAGGAACTCGCCGACGCACTCGGTGCCGCTGTCGGCGCCTCGCGTGCCGCCGTCGACTCCGGCTACTACCCGGGTCAGTTCCAGGTCGGTCAGACCGGTAAGACCGTGTCGCCGCAGCTCTATGTCGCCCTGGGTATCTCGGGCGCCATCCAGCACCGCGCCGGCATGCAGACCTCGAAGACCATCGTCGCCGTCAACAAGGACGAAGAGGCACCGATCTTCGAGATCGCCGACTACGGCATCGTGGGCGACCTGTTCAATGTCGCCCCGCAGCTGACCGAAGAGGTCAAGAAGCGCAAGTGATCTGGAAGATCACGTAGTACCCCGGTGGCCCCCGACGTTCGCGTCGGGGGCCACCGTGCGTTCGCGCCCCGTCACCGGGGCCGCCGGTGCGGCTCGTGTTCATCCGGATCGCCCCGACACGTCACGCGGCCGTGGTCGTGGCGACGCCGGCGGTGGCTTTCATACGGGGCATGAACGCTCTGCAGTCCATCGCCACCACTGCGGCAAACGATTCCGCCGTCTCGGCCACCCTCCTGACCGCCGGCCCGGTCCGGGTGCTGGTGTCCGACGACCCCGCCGACGTCCTTGCCGCCCAACGACTTCGGTTCCGGGTCTTCGCCGACGAGCCCGGCTTCTCCGACCGTATCGGCGACGCGACCACCGGCCGCGACGCCGACCGGTTCGACGAATTCTGTGAACACCTCATCGTGCGGCACGACGACCACGGCGTCATCGGGTGCGCACGTCTTCTGGCGCCGCCGCGCGCGATCGCTGCCGGCGGCTGGTACTCATCCACCGAGTTCGACCTGAGTGGACTGGCCGATATCTTCGCGGAGACAGTCGAATTGGGCCGAGCGTGCGTGCACGCGGGGCACCGCGACGGATCGGTCACCGCCCTCATGTGGGCCGCTCTGCTCCAGTACATGGAGATGGCAGGCTACCGGTATCTGATGGGTTGCGTGTCGGTGCCGCTGCACAGTCCGGGGGAGTGGATGCCCGGAGCCGTGCTGCGCGCGGTTCGTGATCGGTTGCGCGTGGACTACTCCGACCCGGTACGACGCGTCACCCCGCTGACGGCTGCGCGCATCGGTGGGCGTCTCCTCGACGACATCACGCCCTCCGACATCATCGGCATGCCGCCCCTGATGCGCGGATACCTGAGGATGGGTGCCCGCATCTGCGGTGAGCCCGCTGTCGACGACGTGTTCGACGTCGCGGACTTCCTCACTCTCCTCGACCGAGAGGGCGCCAACCGGCGCTATCTCGACCGCCTGCGATCGAGTGCCCAGCGTCTCGGCTCGGCGAGGTCCTGACGCGGTGACCGCCGTTCCGGTGGAGCGTCACCCGTGGTTCCCGGTCAGCGACTGCGGGCAGGAGTGTCTCGGTCCGTGCACCACGAGGCGGGTCGCCGATGCCCTGACCGTGGGTGCGCGACTGTGTCGTCTCGGAGCGACCACCGGCCGGCTCGTCGCGACACTCGTGGCCGATGGCACGATGGCGCGGCTCCGGAGGCGGCCCCGACGAGCACTGCGTGCACGGGCCGCGGGTTCCCTGCTCGCAGCCCTCGGGATCGGGGTCGTCGTCGACGACCGCCGAAGCGATCCGCACGCGAACGGGCTCATCGTCGCCAACCACATCTCCTTCCTAGACGTGCTCGCGCTGGCGCTCGTCAGCCCGGCGCCGGTGGTGGCGAAGTCCGATGTCGTCGACATGCCGGTGGTGGCGGGCCTCGCGCGTGGGTTCGGGGTGATCGCGGTCGACCGGGGGACGCTGCGCGGGCTCCCGGCGGCGGTGGGGGACGTCTCCGCGCGACTGGCTGCCGGATCGTCGGTGATCGTGTTCCCGGAGGGGACGACTTTCTGCGGCCGGACCGGCGGCTCGTTCCGGCCGGCGTTCTTCCAGGCGGCGGTCGACGCCGCGGTGCCGGTGGTCCCGGTCCGCCTGCGGTTCGTCGGGCCCGACGGGCGTGCTGCGCCGGCCCCGAGTTTCATCGGCGACGACTCGCCGCTCGACACCTTGCGTCGGGTGCTGCGGGCCCGCGGACTCACGGTGGTCGTCCGCCTGGAACGGGCCGAGGTGCCGGGCGCCGACCGTCGTGAACTGTCCCGGCGTTGCGAGCGTGTGTTGCGCACCGCGGAAAGTGACATCGAACGTTCTCTGATATAGGTTCCTTCGCAAGCGGCCGCAGATGTGGCCGAGGAGATCGCCGTATGTCGAAGGAGTCCGACGATGACGTCCACCCTGACCCGAGAAGCGGCTCGCGCCAAGTTCTTCGAGCTGCGGGAAGCGGAAGGGCTCGTCGACGACGCGGTCCTCGACACCGTGTGGGCAGGACTGGCGACGCTACGTCCCGAGGAGATGCTCGGAGCCTGGAAGGGCGGCGAGTTCACGACCGGTCACGCCATCAACGGGATGCTGGCAAAGGCGAACTGGTTCGGCAAGACCTTCACCTCACGCAGCGATGTGCAGCCGCTGGTCTGCCGAGACGAGAACGGCAAGCTGTTCTCGAACGTCAAACTCGGCAAGGGTGAGGCGAGCCTGTGGGCGGTCGAGTTCCGCGGGGAGATCACCGCGTCGATGGTCTACGACGGTCAGCCGGTCATCGATCACTTCAAACGCGTCGACGACACCACCGTCATGGGCATCATGAACGGCAAGGGCGGCGTGATCGACGGACGACACCTGTACTTCTATCTCGAACGCGTCTGAGGCGTCCGAGAAGGCGCCAGCAGGGTCGGGGCCGGTGGTCGGGTGCCCGATGACCAGTGCGGGACGCATAGCGCTCACACGTCGCGGAATTTGTCGACGTCGGTCGCGCGTTTATCCTTGCTAGCGATGCCCCTGCCAACCCGAGTGCCGCCGCGCACGTCCGTCTACCTCGACCACGCCGCTTCGACGCAGATGCTGCCCGAAGCCGTCGAGGCGATGACCGCTGTCTTCGGCGCCCCGGGCAACGCCTCGTCGCTACATGGTTCCGGGCGGACCGCCCGACGCCGCCTCGAGGAGGCGCGCGAGGCGATCGCTGCGGCCGTCGGTGCCCGGCCGTCGGAAGTCATCTTCACCGGCGGTGGCACCGAGTCGGACAACCTCGCGATCAAGGGCATCTACTGGGCCCGTCGCCGCGACGACGATCAGCGTCGTCGCATCATCGTGTCGGCGGTCGAGCACCACGCGGTCCTCGACCCCGCGCAGTGGCTCGCGGCCGACGCCGGCGCTGAACTCGTGGTGCTGCCGGTCGACGCCGACGGCGTGGTCTCACCCGCCGATCTGCGGGCCGAACTCGAGGCGCACGCCGACCAGACGGCGCTCATCTCGGTCATGTGGGCCAACAACGAGGTGGGTTCCATCCAGCCCATCGCCGAGATCGCCGCGCTCGGAGCCGAATTCGGCGTCCCGGTGCACTCCGACGCCATCCAGGCGGTCGGCCACCTGCCGGTCGACTTCGCCGCCAGCGGACTGTCCGCGCTGAGCCTCGCCGCCCACAAGTTCGGCGGTCCGCAGGGTGTCGGCGCGCTGCTGCTCGGTCGCGAGGTCGCCTGCGTCCCGCTGCAGCACGGCGGTGGCCACGAACGAGACGTGCGGTCGGGAACCCAGGACGTGGCGGGCGCCGCCGGGATGGCCGCCGCGCTGACCTGGTGCGTCGAGCACATGGAGGAGAACACCACCCGTGTGCGCGCCCTCGCGTCGCGACTCTCCGAGATCCTGCTCGGTGTCGAGGGTGCGGTCCGCAACGGTGCCCCGGCGGACGCCCGGCTCCCCGGAAACGTCCACGTCTCCTTCATCGGCTGCGAGGGCGACTCCCTGCTCATGCTGCTCGACGCCAAGGGCATCGAATGCTCCACCGGTTCCGCCTGCACGGCGGGCGTCGCGCAGGCGAGTCACGTGCTGCTCGCGATGGGACTCGACATGGCCGACGCGCGGTCGTCGTTGCGGTTCTCGCTCTCTCACACCACCACCGACGCCGACATCGACGCGGTGGCCCAGGTCATCGACGAGGTCGTGGATCGAGCCCGCGCCGCCGGCCTCGTCTCCGTACCCGGCGGAAAGGTTTCGTGATGCGAGTACTCGCAGCAATGAGCGGCGGCGTCGATTCGGCGGTCGCGGCCGCCCGCGCCGTCGACGCCGGGCACGAGGTCGTCGGTGTCCACCTCGCTCTCTCCACCGCGCCCGGAGCCCTGCGCACCGGATCGCGCGGCTGTTGTTCGCGCGAGGACGCCTCGGATGCCCGACGCGCCGCGGACGTCCTCGGAATCCCGTTCTACGTCTGGGATTTCGCCGACCGGTTCAAGGACGACGTCATCGACGAATTCGTCGAGGCCTACGCCGCCGGACGCACCCCCAACCCCTGCCTGACGTGCAACGAGAAGATCAAGTTCGCCGCGCTCGCCGACAAGGCGATCGCCCTCGGCTTCGACGCACTCGCCACCGGCCACTACGCACAGCTCGTCGACGGTGAGCTGCGCCGCGCCGTCGACCACGACAAGGACCAGTCCTACGTGCTCGCCGTCCTGACGAGCGAGCAGCTGTCCCGTGCGCTGTTCCCGATCGGGGACACCCCGAAGGCCGAGATCCGGGCCGAGGCCGCTCGCCGCGGTCTCGCGGTGGCCGACAAGCCCGACTCCCATGACATCTGCTTCATCCCCAGCGGTGACACCCGCGCCTTCCTCGGCGCCAAGATCGGCATCCGCCCGGGTGCGGTCGTCGACGCCTCCTCCGGCGAGCGCCTCGCCGACCACGAGGGTGTTCACGGTTTCACCATCGGACAGCGCAAGGGTCTCGGCATCGACGCCCCCGCCGCCGACGGCAAGCCCCGCTACGTCACCGAGATCGACCCGGAATCGGGCACGGTCACGGTCGGTACCGCCGAGGACCTGCAGGTCTGGGGCATCACCGCGACGCGCGCGGTGTGGACGTCGGGCATCACCCCCGACGAGCCGTTCGAGGCCGTGGTCCAGGTGCGTGCGCACGGCGGACTCGCACCCGTCACCGCGACCCCCACGACGATCGACGGCCAGGCCGCGATCGACATCGTCCTGCACGAACCGCTGACCGGCGTCGCACGCGGCCAGGCCGCCGTGCTGTACCTGCCCGACGCCGAGCGCGGCGACAAGGTCGTCGGATGTGGGCGCATCGCGTCCACCTCGTCGCAGCCGACCGCAGTCGCGACTCGGTGACCCCTTCCGGTCTGCCCACCGGCGTCGGAACCGGCGTGGGCTCGATGCCCGGCGCCGATCCGCGCACGGCGGCCGCCGTGGTCAACGGCGAGCTCGACCTCGCACACCTCGTCGAGCTCCCCGCTCGCGGAGCGGGTTCGGACCTGATCGGCCGGATGGCCGCGATCCTCGTCGACCTCCCCATGGACGCCGCGACCTGGGGATATCGCCTGGCCCAACGGGAATCGCAGCTCACCCGCCGCGCCCGCGACTTCCTCAAGGAAGATCTCGACGTCGTCGAAGAACTCTGGGAGACAGCAGGATTCGTCGGTACCGGCCGGCCGTTCAAGGTTCAGGTCGCCGGCCCGTTCACCACCTCGGCATCGGTGGAACTGCCCAACGGCCATCGCGTGCTGAAGGATTCGGGTGCGGTCCGCGACATCGTCGCGTCGACCGCAGAGGGTCTGCGCGAACACGTCGGCGAGATCACCCGGCGCCTCGGCGCACAGGTCGTCGTCCAGGTCGACGAGCCGATGATCGGCCGGGTCATCGACGGGACCGTCAAGCCCCTCACCCGGTTCGACCCGATTCGCGCGGTCCCGGCCGTCGAAGCGGCCCGGGCCCTCACCGAACTGTTCGAACACGTCGACGCGCCGGTGATCCTGCACGACTGCAACCGGCCCCGCTGGGACCTCCTCGAACACCTGCGGGGCGTTGCGTACTCGATCGACGTCACCGCCCCCACCGACGCCGACCTCGACGGCATCGGGATGCTCATCGACCGTGGCGACATCCTCGTCGCCGGCCGCATCCCGTCCACCGCACCTGGGCAACCGGTGAACGCAGACACCGTCGCGACCGACCTCGCCGCCATCACCGACCGCATCGGCCTCAACCGAAAAGTGTTGTCCGAGAACGTCGTCGTCACACCGACCTGTGGTCTCGCCGGGGCGTCGGAGAGCTGGGCGAAGAAGGCTCTCGCGATGTCCGCCGAAGCGGGTCAGCTGCTGGGTACCGACCCGACCGCGCTCTGAGGCCCGCGAAGCTCTGCGGAATCCTGCCCGCCGGAACTATTCTGCGAGGGTGCCGCATCCGATCATGTTCGACGACGCCGACCCGATCCTGGGTCGCGTGCGCGAGATCGCGCTCGCGCTGCCCGACGCCACCGAGGTGGTCGCGCACGGCCGCCCGACCTTTCGATGCGGCAAGATGTTCGCCAACTACGGCGGCGGCCTGAAGGGCGGCAAGGTCCGATACGACCAATCGGTCCTGTTCATCCCCGACGAGGCCGAGAAGCCCGCCCTCGAAGAGGACCCGCGGTTCTACGTTCCCGCCTACTACGGCCCCTTCGGCTGGCTCGGCCTGATCCTCGACGACGCCACCGACTGGGACGAGGTCGCCGAACTCCTCGACGCCAGCTACCGGCACATCGCGCCGAAACGGTCGCTGGCGAAACTCGACCCCACCGCTCCCTGAGGTGCGAGCGGAGCGGCCCGTTC
>NZ_JSYC01000068.1:0-1323 GCF_054823965.1 Gordonia sp. GN26
TAGGCCTGGTTTGGTTGCAGCTGGTGGTGGGTGCGGGTGGTCAGGTGTTGGTAGCGGGCGGCGTAGACCGGGTTGTGCCGCAACGCGCCGAACGCCGCACGCCAGGCGGCAGTCCGTAGGCGGGGCCGCCCGCGGCCACTGATGGTGGTTGTGCCCTGGTAGCTGCCCGAGGAGTTCTCACGCGGGCACAGGCCGGCGTGTTTGACCACCGCCCGGGCGGAATCGAACCGGGACAGGTCACCGGTTTCGGCGAGGATCGCAGCGACCGAGACCGCGGTGACGCCGGGAATGCTGGTGGCCAGTGCGGTCAGCTGCAACTCGTCGAGCACAGCCAGCATGTGGGTTTCGACCTGCCGGCATTGGGCGGTGGCGTGGTGGAAGTCGTTGAGACCGTAGAAGGCACGTTCCAACGCTCCGGTCCGCTCGGGTGGCATGGTGGTCGCGAAAGCGGAGGTGATGATTGCGGTCAGGATCGGCCCGTGGATGCGGTGGGCACCCCAGCGGGCAAGCTCCCGGCGCAGCTTCGCCCGCAGCCGGGTATCAGCGCAGGCGGGGCTGCGGTAGGCGGTGATGGTGCGTGGATCGCAGCCGATGATGGTCATGGTGGCCAGCCAGGTGGCCGAGTCCAATGGTTGGGCGGCGCAATCGAGCACCTGCGGCCAGGCACTATCGAGCAGGTCACGCACTTGTTGGCGGGCCGCGGCTCGGCGGGTGAGTTGCTCGGTCCGTCGCACGCCGAGGTGGCGTAGCCGTGCCCAGTGCTGATCGGCGTGTTCGGGCAGGTAGATGTGGAGTTGGGTGGTCAAGCGGGCGATCAGCAGGGCGTCTTTGTCGTCGGATTTGTCGCGGGTGAAGTCTTCGGTTTCCCGAGCCCGTGCCACGACCATCGGTTGCACGCACACCATCTGCGCTCCGACTGCGGCGGCCAGATCGGCCACCACTTTCCAGCGGTGCCCGGTCGGTTCACAGGCGATGACGATGCCGGTGAACCCGGCCGCCTCAGCCTGGGCACGACTCCACTGAATCGCCGACCCCAATTTCCACGGGGTGCAGGCAAAGGTCTTGCGGGCCAGCACGCGGGAGTCATGATCGGCGACGACGATCACCTGTTTCTTGGCTGCCAGATCAATCGCCACCACCGCGTAATCGCGGCGCACGATCTCCCGCAGTCGGCTCAAACGGTCGTTTCGGCGTTTCGTTCCTCGACTCAAGGGACTAGCGTCAGACATCGACATCCTCCTTGTTGTGGTTGGGACACCAAGCCCTTACGACCACAACAGGAGGATGTCCCGTATTTCACAACCTTCGAGCTATTACTAGGTG
>NZ_JSYC01000069.1:0-15197 GCF_054823965.1 Gordonia sp. GN26
GGCCTACTCGGCCGGCGGGGGTGGCTCGGCCGGCGGGATTCAGATGTTGGAGTCCAGGGACGGGAACCCGTCGGGCAGTTCGGCGGCCGGCGCGTCGCCGAACGTCCCCGTCTTCACGTCCAGGCCGTGCGTGTAGGCGGCCATCGAGATTGAACCGGCCGCATGCCCGTCAACGAGCAGATCGAGCGGCGACTCCTGCGCGAGACCGGCGATGTAGAGCAGCGGCAGGTAGTGGTCCGGCGTCGGTACCGAGTTGTCGAAGTCGGGGTGCCCGTCGAGACTCAGGACGTCAGAGGGGTTGTCCTGCAGCACTTCACGGGCTGCGTCGTCGAACCGGTGGGCCCAGTCGTAGCCGGAGTCGGCCTTGGCGAAATCGATCGCGTGCAGGTTGTGGACGATGTTGCCGCTGCCGATGATCAGCACCCCCTGCTCACGTAGCGGCGCCAGCTTGCGGCCCAGCTCGTAGTGATGCTCGAAGTCCTTGAAGGCGTTGAGCGACAGCTGCAGAACCGGGATCGAGGCGTCGGGGAAGGTGTGCACGAGGACCGACCAGGTCCCGTGATCGATGCCCCAGCTGTCCAGGTCGTGGCCGCACCACGTGGGTTTGACGACGTCGGAGACCATCTCGGCGACCTCGGGGTCACCGGGCGCGGGGTACTGGACGTCGAAGAGGTCCTGCGGGAATCCATAGAAGTCGTGGATGGTGCGCGGGCGTGGCATCGCCGTCACCGCCGTTGCGTTGGTGTACCAGTGCGCCGAGATCACCAGGATCGCCCGCGGCTTCGGGACCGCCTGCCCCAGTGCTCGCCATGCCTCGGTGTACTTGTTGCGCTCGAGTGCGTTCATCGGGTTGCCGTGTCCGATGAACGCGGCCGGCATGATCGGCTGGGTGGTGGTCATGGTGGCCGCCTCGGGTCGTGCTGGTCGGGTCAGAAGATGACGGTACGCCGCGTTTGCGTGCCGAATCCGCCGGATCCGACTCGCGACGACGACCCATGTCGGACGCTGACCGTATGGCAAAGCGCTGGTCGACGATCGTGGTGATGCTGATGGTCGCGGTACTCGCGGCGTGTGGCTCTGGTGGATCGGGGCCTGCCGAATCCTCCGGCGCCTCGTCGGCCCCAGAGAAAGCTGCGGCGATCGAGCGGATCGTCGAGGAGTTGAAAGCGTCGAAACACCTGAAAGCGGTGATCGTCCGCGTGACCGATGACGGCGACGAGGTGATCACCAAGGCGTACGGCGAATCGCAGACCGGTGTCCCGGCCACGCCCGACATGCACTTCCGCAACGGCGCCGTCGCCATCGCGTACGTGGCCGCGGTACTGCTGCAGTTGGTCGACGAGGACAAGGTGTCCCTCGACGACACCATCGGGAAGTGGGTCCCGCAGATCCCGCACGCCGACGAGGTCACGCTGGGGCAACTCGCGACGATGACCTCCGGGTATCAGGACTATGTCCTCGGCAACGACGCCTTCGAGACGACCGAGCTCACCAACCCGTTCAAGGCGTGGACCACGGACGAGATGCTGTCCTACGCGGTGGACAAGCCCCTGCTGTACAGGCCCGGCACGAACTGGAACTACGCCCACACCAACTACGTCATCCTGGGCCTCGCGCTGGAGAAGATCACCGGTGAACCCGTCGAAGAGCTGCTCCGCGAACGGATCTCGAAGCCGCTGGGACTCGAGAACACCGTGTCGGCTCTGACCGCGACCATCCCCGAGCCCGCCCTGCACGCATACTCCTCCGAACGCCGAGGGTTCCTGAACCTGCCGCCGGACACACCGTTCTACGAGGAGACCACCGGGTGGAACCCGTCGTGGAGCATCACCCACGGGGCCATCCAGACCTCGAACATCTACGACGTCGAGGCGACCGGGCGCAAGCTCTTCGCCGGTGAGACGCTGTCGAAGGAGTCCTACGAGACGATGACCTCGACCCGGCTCCGCGGTGTCGCCCGCCCGCTGTACGGCTGCGCGACGTGCCTGGAGATGAGCGAACGTTACACCTACGGCATGGGCGTGGTCCTGACCGGCGACTGGATCGTCCAGAACCCGCTGTTCAACGGGTACGCCGCCGTGGTCGGGTACCTGCCCGAGGAGAAGGTGTCCATCGCGGTCGCGGTGACCTACGAAGCAGAGGCGTTCGGTCCCGACGGCTCCTACGACAACGGTGGCAACCCGATCTTCTCGCGGATCGCGGCGCTCATGGCGCCCGATCACGCGCCGCCGATCCCGCGGAACTAGAGCGCGGGCGGCACAGTGCCTAGGGTGGGGTGCATGGTCGACCGCCACTCCGACGACGATCTACGGGTCGGGAACCCCGAACGCGAACGCGCGATCGCGCTGTTGAACGACGCGTTCACCTCCGGCTATCTGGAGATCGTCGAGTTCGAAGACCGGTCCGGGCTGGTGTACACGGCCAAGACCCGCCGCGAACTCCGCGCCGTACTGGAGGATCTCCCCAGCGCCGCGAAGCTGTTCCCCGAACTCCCCGCCGTCACACCGTCCGGGCCCGCTGCCGAGCCGCTCCACCTCGACGCGGATTGGAGCGAGGTCCGGCGAAAGGGGGTGTGGGAGGTTCCCTCCTCGATCCTTGCGACAGCCTCGGTGGGTACGGTCGAGCTGGACTTCACCGCAGCGAGATTCACCGGACCCTCGACGTCGGTGCAACTACAGGTGTCGGTGTCGACGGTGAAGCTGAAGCTCGGGCCGGAACACGAGGTGCGGTACTCCGATCTCCACCTGTCCGGATGGTCGAAGGTCAAGGACAAGGCGGGAGCCCCCACGCGTCCCGGGGGAGCGGTCATCGAGCTGATCGGATCGGCCTCGGGAACGAGCTCCGTCGTCATCCGCCGTACCTGAACGAAACCCGAAGGGTGGACTTGCACTCACGCTGAACTCAAGGGTGTCGCCGACCCTGCCCCGGTTCGTAGCGTCGGCCCCGTGGCCGACCAGACCCTGAGCATCAGCGCGCCCGGAGCGCGAGTGCCCACCGAATCCGATTCCGCGAATTCGACATCCGCGCAGACGAAGACGAAGAACCGTCGACGGCACACGGTTGTCCGGGCCCTGTCGCCGGTCGCCGTCCTCCTGTTGTGGCAGGTGGGCAGTGCACTCGGCATCATCCCGCAGGACAGGTTGCCCGCGCCGTCGCTGATCGCCGAGGCGGGGTGGGAGGTGCTCGCCAACGGTCATCTCCTCGACGCCATCGCCGCATCCGCGCAGCGTGTCGCCGTCGGTCTCGCGATCGGAGTCGCCGTCGGCGTCGGACTCGGTCTCCTCGTCGGGTTGAGCCGGTACGCCGACTCGATCGTCGACCCCAACATGCAGGCCATCCGGGCGTTACCGCTGTTCGGCCTGATCCCGCTGTTCATCCTCTGGTTCGGGATCGGGGAGATGCCCAAGGTGCTGCTCGTCGCCCTCGGTGCACTCTTCCCGCTCTACCTCAACACTTCCGCCGCCATCCGGCAGATCGACCCTCGACTCGTGGAAACCGCACGCGTGCTGGGATTCTCGCGGATCACCACCATTCGCGACCTCGTCATCCCGGGAGCGATGCCGCAGATCCTGGTCGGCCTCCGTCAGGCGCTCGCGATCGCCTGGCTCAGTCTCATCGTCGCCGAACAGATCGCCGCCACCTCCGGACTCGGTTACCTGATCAACAACGCCCGCGACTTCCTGCGCACCGACATCATCTTCTTCGGCCTGATCGTCTATGCCGCACTGGGTCTGATCACCGATGCCGTCGTTCGCGCACTCGAGCGCTACACCACCCGATACCAGAACCGTTGACATGCAACGCGCTACCCCGACGAGAACCATCCCGAGCAGGGGAGGGTCACCCATGACCGCCATCGCCACCCGCGACCTCGAGGTCACCGTGCCCACCGCGCGCGACGACGTCCGCGCGTACGCCGCCGAAGTCGAGAACGCCAGTCTCGGTTACGGCGACAACCTGGTCCTGCGAGACGTGACGCTGCGCGTCGGCGCGCACGAGATCGTTGCGCTCATCGGACGCAGCGGCAGCGGTAAATCGACTCTGTTGCGCTTGCTCGCAGGGTTGTCGCAGACCGAATCCGGAACCGTGCGCACCGCGGGCTTCCCGGCGGTCTCGTTCCAGGAACCGCGTCTGTTCCCGTGGCGCACCGTGTTGCAGAACGTCGTGTTCGGACTCGTCCGAGAGAAGGTCGGCAAGTCCGAGGCCAGGGAACGCGCCCGCCGAACCCTCGACGAGGTCGGCCTGACCGACAAGACCGGTGCCTGGCCCGCGCAACTGTCCGGTGGGCAGGCACAACGTGTGTCCCTCGCCCGTGCTTTGGTCGCACGTCCACAGCTCTTGCTGCTCGACGAACCGTTCGGTGCGCTCGACGCCCTGACCCGCCGCACCATGCACGAACTGCTGATCTCGCTGTGGCGCCACAACCGATTCGGCGCTCTGCTCGTCACCCACGACGTCGACGAAGCGCTCCGACTCGCCGACCGGGTCGTCGTGCTGGCCGACGGCCGGATCGTCGAGGACATCGCGGTCCCCGACCCCCGCGGCGGCGCCACCGGAAACGACTCCGATGACGCCGTCGACCCGCAGATCCCGCGGCTGCGTGCCGAACTCCTCACCGCCCTCGGTGTCGCCGACGCCGCCCGCTGACCACCGCTTGATTCCGGTTCGTCCACGTTCCACCCACACCGAAAGCGCCGCAACACCTATGAGAATCGCCGACGTTCCCGCTCGCCCGTCCCGCACCCCGTCGTCTCGACGGAGGGTGCTCGCGGCCGTACTGGCCACGGCTGCACTGACACTGGGGCTCGCCGGCTGCGTGCAGCGTGACGACACCGCGGACTCGATCGCCGACGAGACCGTCGAGGTGTCGTCACTGCAGGACCTGACCCTGCACGTCGGCGACCAGAAGGGCGGCACCGCAGCGCTTCTGCGAGCGTCCGGTGAGCTCGAGAAGCTGCCGTTCGAGGTCGAGTTCTCCACCTTCACCTCGGGGCCGCCGCAGATCGAGGCGGCCACCGCGGGCAAGATCGACTTCGCCGTCACCGGCAACACCCCGCCCATCTTCGGCGCGGGGTCGAACGCGAAGGTCAAGGTGGTGGCCGGCTTCGCGAACAACGCGAGCGGTGACGCCATCCTGATCCCCGGCAACTCGACCCTCACCTCGGTAGCCGACCTCGCCGGGAAGAAGGTGGCCGTCGCCAAGGGCAGCTCGGCACACGGGCACCTGCTGCTCCAGCTCAACAAGGCGAATCTGACCCTCGGCCCCGGCAAGGACGTCGAACCGGTGTTCCTGCAACCAGCGGATGCGCTGTCCGCCTTCACCTCCGGCAACGTCGACGCCTGGGCCATCTGGGATCCCTACACCGCGATCGTGCAACTCGACAACAACCCCAAGACCCTGGTGACCGCCGAAGGTGTCTCCAACGGTTACGGATTCGGCATCGCCGGTGACCAGGCGCTCGCCGATCCGCGCCGCAACACCGCCATTCGTGAACTGGTCGCCGGCATCGCGCGTGCCGGCAACTGGGCCAAGGCCAACCCCGATGCGTGGGCCGAGAAGTACTCCGCCGAGATCGGTATCGACCCGAGGGCCGGAAAGATCGCCCAGGGTCGAAGCCTGCGTCCGGCGATCGCGCTGGACGACAGCGTTGTCGAATCGCAGCAGACGCTCGCCGACGCCTTCGCCGCGTCGGGTCAACTACAGGGAGAGGTCACCTTCGCCGACTTCGTCGACAACCGCTACGACGATGCGCTGACGGAGTACTTCTCCACCCCGGCCTCCTGACCGGGCCGTTTTGATTCATCCGGCACGACCCACCCGTCTGGAAGGGAAGTCTGATCGATGAGCCATTTCCACTGGTTCCTGCCCACCGCCGGTGACAGCCGCGGGATCGTCGGGGCATCACATGCCTCGGCCACCAAGCGTCATCCACCCGGTTACCGCGCACCGGAGCTGCCGTACCTGATCGACGTCGCGCGTACGGCCGACCGGCTCGGCTACGAGAGCGTGCTGACCCCGACCGGCACCTGGTGCGAGGACGCCTGGCTCACCACCGCGGCGGCGATCAACCACACCGAGAACCTGTCGTTCCTCGTCGCGTTCCGGCCGGGACTGATCTCGCCGACGCTTGCGGCCCAGCAGACCGCCACCCTGCAGCGCTTCTCCGGTGGCCGGGTGGCGGTGAACATCGTGACCGGAGGCGACGAGGTGGAACAGCGCAGGTTCGGCGACTGGGTCGACCACGACCGCCGTTATTCACGCACCGACGAGTTCCTGCAGATCGTCGAACGCCTCTGGGCCGGTGAGGCCGTCGACTTCGACGGCGAGTTCTACAAGATCGCCGGGGCGTTCCTGCCCGACCCGCCCGAGACGAAGCCCCAGATCTTCTTCGGCGGGTCCTCGGACCCGGCGCTGAGTGTCGCGGCCGCCCGCGCCGAGGTGTATCTGACGTGGGGTGAACCGCCGGTGGTGGCGGGGGACAAGATCGGCGAGGTCGCTCGCCGCGCTGCCGCGCGGGGCCGGACGCTGGAATACGGTGTGCGCTTGCACGTCATCGCCCGGGAGACGTCCGAGGAGGCGTGGCGGGTCGCCGACGCCCTACTGGCAGGGATCAGCGACGAGGAGGTCGCGACGGCGTTCGCACTGCACTCGGGCTCGGACTCGACAGGTCAGCGCCGGATGGCCGAACTCCACGGCGGTCGCCGCGATGCCCTCGAGATCCACCCCGGACTCTGGGCCGGGGTCGGGTTGATCCGTGGGGGAGCGGGCACGGCGCTCGTCGGCAGTTATGACGAGGTCGCCGCGCTGATCGGTGAGTACGAGGCGCAGGGCTTCGACCACTTCATCCTGTCGGGTTACCCGCACATCGAGGAGGCCCACTGGTTCGCTGAGGGCGTCCTTCCCGTTCTGCGTGAAAGGGTGAACGCACTGGCGTGACCTCCGGCGTCGTGGCGGCGGGATGAATCCGGAGGCGGCGTGCCACGATATTCGTCATGATCCTCGCCGAGTCCGCGACGACCGACACCTCGGTGATCGTGTCGCTGTTCTGGATCGTCCTGATCGCCGCGGTGAGCCCGCTGCTGTCGAGGCTGTCCCGCGGGTACGTTCCCGACGCCGTTCTACTGCTGGTGTTCGGCATCGTCATCGGTCCCCACGCTCTCGACTGGGCCGACCGCACGGGTATCGACATGCTCAGCCAGCTCGGTCTGGGGATGCTGTTCCTCCTCGCCGGCTACGAACTCGACCCGAAGCTGCTGAGCGGTAGGTCCGGTCGCGTCGCCCAGTTGTCCTGGGTGGTGAGTCTGCTCATCGCCTGGGGATCGGTGGTCCTGGTCGCCACGACATTCGCATTGGGGCTGAGCGAGGCCGGCTTCACCGCCCGCATCGCGATCGCGATCACCCTCACCTCGACCGCCCTCGGTACGTTGCTGCCCATTCTGAAACAAGCGGGTATGGCCGACACCCGGCTCGGGCGTGCGGTGATGGCGCATGGCGCCGTCGGCGAACTCGGTCCGGTGTTCGCGATGTCGCTGCTGCTGACCAGCCGGAGTTTCGGTGGCGCGGTGATCGTGCTGGTGCTCTTCGTCCTGGCCGCACTCCTGATAGCCGCTGCCCCGCAACGCATCCTCGCGCGTATTCCCGGCATCGGCCGGGCCATCGGCGAGATGGCCGGAGGCACGGTGCAGCTGCCGGTGCGCGTCGTCGTCCTGCTGCTCGTCTCACTCATGACGGTGGCCGCGGTCTTCGATCTCGACGTCGTGCTCGGTGCCTTCGCCGCGGGACTGATCCTCCGCCGGCTCATCGGGCCCGAGCACCCGCATGTCGGTAAGTCGCTGGAGGTCATCGGGTTCGGCGTGCTCATCCCGATCTTCTTCGTCACCTCCGGCATGAACATCGACGTGTCGGCGGTGGCTTCCAAGCCGGGGACCTGGGTGGTCCTGGTGCTGGCCATCGCGATCGCCCGCGGCGTCCCGGTCTGGCTCAGCGCGCGCTACCTCGACGACGGTCACTTCCTGAGTCACCCGCGCGAGCGGACTCAGCTGGCTCTGTTCGCCGCGACCGGTCTACCGATCATCGTGGCGGTCACCGAGGTCGCGGTGTCCTCGGAGCTCATCTCCGACGCCCTCGCCTCCACCCTGGTCGCGGCCGGTGCGACGACGGTCCTGTTGTTCCCCCTCGCCGCCCGGCTCATCGGGAAGTCCACTCCAGCAAGCGTTCCGACGACCACGTCGTGACGATCCGGTCCGGGTCGATGTCATGCTCCACGGCACGACGCGCACCCAGGACCTTGAACTCGAGCTGCCCGGGTGCATGAGCATCGGAGTCGATCGCGAACAGGCAGCCGGCCTCGATCGCGATCTCGATGAGCTCATCGGGCGGGTCCACGCGTTCGGGACGCGAATTGATCTCCACGATCGTGTCGTTCGCCGCGCACGCCTCGAACACGGCACGGGCGTCGAAGGTCGACGGGGGCCGGTGGCCGCGCCCGCTCAACACCCGACGGCCGGTGCAGTGCCCGAGGACGTGGACGCGCGGGTCGGAGACCGCGTTGACCAGACGGGTCGTCATCGCATCGTGGTCCATCCGCAGATGTGAATGTACCGAGGCCGTCACGATGTCGAGGCGCTCGATCATCTCGTCCGACTGATCGAGTGCACCGTCGTCGAGAATGTCGATCTCGATGCCACGCAACAGGCGAAAATCGTTTTCCTGCTGACTGTTCCATTCGTCGATCGCCTCGATCTGCGAAGTCAGTCGTTCGGCGCTCAACCCGTTGGCGACGGTCAACCGGGGTGAGTGGTCGGTGATGGCCAGCCACTCATGGCCCATGGCCTGTGCGGCCGAGGCCATCTCGTCGATGGGTGCCCCGCCGTCGCTCCATTCGGTGTGCGCGTGGAGATCTCCGACGACGGCGGTGACCATTTCGGCGGCGTCTCCCGGCGGGTAGGCCGGGTCCTCGTCCTGCAGCCGGGCGAGATAGTCCGGGACCGCGCCGTCGACGGCCTGTCCGATGACGGCCGCCGTCGTCTTGCCGATCCCTTTCACCGTGGTGAGGGTTCGGCCCGACGCCCGGCCCTGCAGGTCGTCGGGAGAGAGTCGTGCGGCGGCCTGGGCGGCGCGTCGGAACGCCTCCACCCGGTAGCTGCTCTCCCGCCGCTGTTCGAGGAGCCAGGAGATCCGGGCCAGCGCCTCCACCGGGTCGACCGGTGCGGCGAGCGGTTCGAGCGGCTTCATGGTTGCACCTCGCAGACGACAACCGCCCGGCGCACGAGTGCGGCCGGGCGGTGGTTCGGTACGGGCGAGGAAATCCTCACGCGCGACCGGTCAGTGTGCGGCCTCGAAGGCCTCGATGATGCTCTGCGGGATACGGCCGCGGTCGCTGAGTTCGTAACCCTCCCGAATCGCCCATTCGCGGATGGCCTTGGTGGTCTCCTTGTTGCGCCCGCCGCCGGTGGCTGCGGTGGTGGCCGTCGCACGCTTGGCCACCCGGCCGGTCTGGCGCGAGATGTCGAGGTACTTCGAGAGCGAATCACGGAATTGCTGAGCGTGCTTCGACGAAGTGTCGAACTCGTAATTCTTGCCGTCGAGTGACCATCGAACAGTTTCGTACTGATCCAAGACCTTGCCGTCGAGATCGTCGATGACCTGAACGATTTCCTTCTTCGCCATGAAACGCTTTCCCCTCGATTTGTGTCATGCGACCAACTCGGCCGTGGGAGGTCTATTAAACCTTATCCACCCCGTTTTGATCTATTCTTTCGGTGCACAGCTTAGACCCGAACTATGAGTAGCCGCTGAGAACCCCCGCCTAGACCCTAAAGTATCGAAAAGGCTCAGGGAAGTCGGGGCGCGAGAATTCTTAGGAAGTGGGCACTGTGCTGCTGTTGGATGTCCGCGGTCGGGGTGTCTCGGTCCGCGTGGGCGCCCGAGATGTCCGAGTCGACGACGTGACCGTCGTCGCTCCCCGGGCTGATTCGTCGGATTCTTCGGGGGAGAGAGCCACCAAGGACTCGGGTGCACGATCAGCGGCATAGATGGTCCGGTATCCGCTGTCGGTCACCGAGAATCCCGCTTTCGAACGCGATTCGAGACAGAACAGCCCGACTGTCTCCACGAGACAGGAGAATCGGGAAATGGAAATCGTGTGCCCGTAGTCGACTATTGATGAGCGAAAGAGAACCGGATAGCGATTGGTGCAGGCGCCACGCTGCGGGCCGTCTGAACTGAGGATTGCGTAATCGGGCGCCCAGTCGCAGGAGGCCGGCTCCGACGGCGGACGGGTGCGTCGCGTCGCGGGCCCGGAGTCGGCGCCGTCGTTGATACGGCAGGCCAGCGACGACCTCCCGTTGGTGCCCGTCGAACAATTGACCGATCGATCGGGAGTGGAGAAATGGAAGCCCGACGAGTCCTGTATCGGTGAATCGGGAGTGACCGAACCCTGATGAAAGCGCGAATTGTCGACGCGGGGAGCCATCGCCACGACTCGGCCAATTGTCCAATCGGGAAGATTCGGTGCCGTGTCCTCACCCGTGGTGGTTGTTGTCGATGCAGACTCGACCTCGGTGAGGGTCGACAGTTCGTCGGTCGGCGGAATGACGATTCGTGAAGGCGCCGTGTCGGTGGGTAACGAACATCCCGCAACGGTGACGATTGTCGCGGTGATCACGATCGCGAACGAAGCGCAGATCATGCGACCGAAATGAACCGGATGACGGCGGGGGACGGGTACGGGCCGCCGTGATCGATTTCCGTACCCTTGCATTGTGTCGACCCCCAAGATCGTTCTGTTCTACGTCTTCGTCCCGCTGCCCGATCCGGAAGCCATTCGGTTGTGGCAGCTGTCGGTCTGCGAGTCGCTCGGGTTGCGGGGCAGGATCATCGTGTCACGACACGGAATCAACAGCACCGTCGGTGGCGACATCGCCGCGGTCAAACGCTACGTCAGAGCGACCCGTTCGTACCCCGGGTTCGCCGACGCGGACATCAAATGGTCGGACGGCACCGGCGACGATTTCCCGCGCCTGAGTGTGAAGGTGCGTCCGGAGATCGTGACGTTCGGAGTTCCCGACGAGATCGTCGTCGACGAGAACGGCGTGGTCGGCGGGGGTACCCGCCTGACGCCCGAAGAGGTACACCAGCTCGTCGACGAACGCGGCGACGAGGTGGTCTTCTTCGACGGCCGCAACGAGATCGAGGCGCAGGTCGGTCGGTTCGACGGTGCCGTGGTCACCAAGGCGCAGACCACCCGCGACTTCATCCCGCTGATCGAGAGCGGTGCCTACGACCACCTCAAAGACCGTCCGGTGGTCACCTACTGCACCGGAGGCGTGCGGTGCGAGGTCCTCAGCACGGTGATGCGCAACCGCGGGTTCAACGAGGTCTACCAGCTCGACGGCGGCATCGTCCGCTACGGCGAGCGCTACCGCGACGACGGGCTCTGGCGAGGATCGCTCTACGTCTTCGACAACCGCATGAGCACCGAGTTCTCCGATAACGCCGAGCTGCTCGGGCAGTGCGTCGAATGTGGCGCATCGACGAACAACGTGGCGAACCATCCCGATCGCGAGGGCCGGGACCTCGCGGTGATCTGCCCGGCATGCCTGGGGTGAACGCGTCCCGATCGGCTCGGCCGCCGGTTCCGGTGATCGTCGTCGCCGGGTTCCTCGGGTCGGGCAAGACCACGCTGCTCAATCATCTGCTGCGCACCGCGGGGGCCACCGGCACGAGGCTGGGTGTACTGGTCAACGACTTCGGCGCGGTCAACATCGACGCTCTGCTGGTGTCCGCACAGGCCGACGGCGCCGTGAGCCTCAGCAACGGGTGCATGTGCTGCACGGTCGACGCAGACGGCCTCGCCGATGCGCTGACCTCCCTCGTCCGGCCGAGCGCGAAGATCGACGCGATCGTCATCGAGGCCAGCGGGATCGCCGAACCCAAGTCGCTCATCCGGATGGTCACCGCGGTGGCGGATCCCCGGGTCCGCTACGGCGGTCTCGTCTACGTCGTCGACGCGGCGCACATCCACTCGCTGCGCGAGGAACATCCAGAGGTCGACGCGCACATGGCGATTGCCGACCTCATCCTGGTCAACAAGACCGACCTGATCTCCGAGACCGACCTGCGGGCAGTCGAAGAGATTGTCGCCCAGCTGAATCCGACCGCAGCAGCGCTCGTGACGCAAGAGGCTCGAGTCGACCCCGCGCTGCTGTTCGACATCGGGGAGGCAACCGCCGACGACGAACCGCGAAGCGGCCAACTGACTCTCGACGAGCTGCTTCTCGAGGAGCACGACCACGCCGACCACCAGCACCTGCACGCCGGCTACGAGGCGGTCACCTTCCGCAGCGACGAACCCCTCGACCCGCGTCGACTCGCACGCTTCCTGGAGCGGCCGCCGAGCGGCTGCTTCCGGATCAAGGGCATCGTGCACTTCGACCTGCCGCGGTACCGGCAGAAGTTCGTCGTCCACGGGGTGGGCGGTTTCGTCCGGGTCGAGCGCGAGCCGTGGGGACCGGAGACGCCGTCGACCGAACTCGTCGCCATCGGTCGCGGCCTCGACCCCGACGCGGTGCACGCCGAGCTGCAGGCGGCGATCGCGCGACCGGAGGACGCGGAGGACGAACACGGCATCCTCAGTGTCCTGCGACACGTGCCCGCCTGAGGCGTCGCCCCGGGGGCGACACGTGTGTCGTGGATCACGCGACACGCCGAGTGGGATGTCACATCTGGCTAACGAAATCTGAAAGGTCCAGGTCTTTCATTTCGCAAACTCCGCGAACCCTGTTTCACTGTTAAGTCTGTTACCAGTGTGACCCATGGTGTCTAACGGGAGGAGTGAGGCGGATGATCGGTGCTGAAAAGCGTGGTCGTCGCCTCGAAACGCCGATGTTCCAGAAGATGATGAAGAAGCGCATGATGACGACCGCCTTCGCCGTGACGGCGGTGGCGTCGACCGTGATGGCGACCAACCTGGTGGTGGCACCGGCGCAGGCCGCGCCCGCCCGCGGGGCCGCACTTGCGGGGAAGACGATCTTCCTGGACCCGGGCCACCAGGCCAGCGCTGCCGGCCGCAGCCTCAACGCGCAGGTGCCCGACGGGCGCGGCGGCAAGAAGGACTGCCAGACGACCGGCGCCACCGGGGTGAACGGTGCGCGGGAGCACACCGTCAACTGGCAGATCAGCCAGCTGGTCAAGGCTGGGCTGGAAAGCCAGGGGGCTCGCGTCGTGCTCAGCCGGCCCGATGACCGTGGCTGGGGCGGTTGCGTGGACGAGCGCGCGGCTGCGGCGAGCCGTTCCGGGGCAGCGGTGGCGGTGAGCCTGCACGCCGATTCGACGAGCCGCGGAGCAGACAGCGCCAAGAAGGGCTTCCACATGATCGTGCCGTCGCTGCCGATCCCGGATCCCACCGTCCACCGCGTGCAGTCGGGTGAGGGCCGCAAGGCGTCGAACGTCATGCGCGATTCCTTCCTCGCCGCGGGCTTCCCGTCGGCCAATTACGCCGGCGTCAGCAACGGCGTTCAGACCCGTCCCGACATCGCCGCGGTCAACCTGACCAAGGTGCCCGCGGTCTTCATCGAGATGGGCAACCTGTCCAATCCCGCCGAGGCGGCCGCCCTGGCTGGACGCGACGGCCAGCTGAAGTACGCGATGGCCATCACCGACGGCATCCTGAAGTACGTCAACGGCAGCGCGGCCACCGGTGCCGCACCCGCACCATCGGTGCCGCTGGCCGACGACGCCAGTGGGCTGTCCGTGGTGATCCCGTTCGTCCAGCAACTGCTCGCCACCGAGGAGCCCGAAGCCGTCGTGCAGCTGCTGGCGACCCAGGGCCAGGACGTGTCAGCGCAGGTCCTCAAGGCGATGTTGACGATTCTGTACGGCCTGTTCGACGGGAAGCTGCCGATCGGCTGAGTCCGCCCGCCTCCGGCGACTAACCTCGGCCCCATGGGCATTCGAGATCTCCTGGTGATGGACACTCCGGTGCCGTCGTTACGAGGACGCAAGGTACTGATCACCGGCGCGGCGAGCGGGATCGGGCGCGCGACCGCCAAAGCGGCGGCGGCGCAAGGCGCCGAGCTCGTGCTGACCGATCTGCACGCCGACCAGCTCGACGAGGTGGTCGCCGAGATCCTCCGCGCCGACGGCACCGTGCTCTATCACGTCGCCGGCGACGTCTCCGACTACGACTGGGTGGCCAACTTCGCGCGGCAGGTCGACGCCGAGGTCGGGGTGATGGACGTCGTGATGAACATCGCCGGGATCTCGGCGTGGGGCACGGTCGAGAACCTCGAGCACCGGCACTGGCGGTCGCTGGTCGACGTCAACCTGATGGGCCCGATCCACATCATCGAATGCTTTGTGCCGCAGATGGTCCGACGCGGCGCCGGCGGTCACCTCGTCAACGTCTCGTCGGCCGCCGGACTGCTCGCGCTGCCGTGGCACGCCGCCTACAGCGCGAGCAAGTTCGGGATTCGCGGCGTCTCCGAAGTGCTCCGATTCGATCTGCGGCGCCACCACATCGGGGTGTCGCTGGTGTGTCCGGGCGGGGTGGACACACCGCTGGTCGACACCGTCGAGATCGTCGGCGTCGACCGTACTGATCCGCGAGTCAAGGCCGCCATCAACAACTTCCACAAGGTCGCGGTGTCGCCGGAGACGGCGGCCGCGGCGATCCTCAAGGGCATCCGCAAGAACCGCTTCATGGTCTACACCTCCTTCGACATCCGATTCGGCTACTGGTGGGCGCGGAAGTTCGCGCTGCCCTACGAGATCGTTATGCGGGTGGCCAACGACCGGTTCGACAAACTCGCACGGATCAGCGGTACGAAGCTCGAGGAACGGGCGCGCGACCACCATTCGACGCAGTGAGCCGCGTCTTCCGTAAAACGCTGCGGGTCAGCGGTCCGCCGGGAGGTCATCCCGACTTCTTCGCCGCCGAGGCGGCCGGTCTGCGCTGGCTCGCCGACGCCGGGGCGCCGGTCGCGAAGGTGCTGGCCGTGAGCGAGGACGCCATCGAACTCGAGAAGCTCGACACGGCCCGTCCCGACCGTGACGCGGCCCGCGCGTTCGGCGCGGCGTTGGCGAGGATGCACGACGCCGGCGCGCCGCGGTTCGGTTCGCCGCCGACCGGCTTCGACGGCCAGTTGTTCATCGGGCGACGCCCGCTGAGTTCCGTCGAATACGACTCGTGGGGAGA
>NZ_JSYC01000070.1:0-17264 GCF_054823965.1 Gordonia sp. GN26
ACGAGTTACACCACTACCTGGGACTTGACCTAGACAGACTGTTCACTGCATGTCGGGTTACACCGATGGTTGAGACGGGATGAGAGGATGCCTCCATGCCCACAAGTGCCTCCAGCCGACTGCACGTGGTGAACATGTCGGCTGAAGAGCTAGATGAACAGACTTTTCGTGGCCGCGACGTAATCAGCTTCGCAGTCGACCGCGACTCAGCTAGCCCAGGCAACGGGCGTATTGCGGTGATCGTCACACATAACGGCATCACCCCCCATCCGTCTCGCACCTTGGCCTGGTCAAAAGAGGGGCGTCCCGCACGAACCTAGGCGCGACCTGGGTAGTCAGTTCTATCCGGGTGATAACAACTCCAATCCGACTAGCGGAACTGGAAGCTGACCTAGGCAGATTTGCCGACGACGTTAAGTACGCGTGCTCACTCCGGCGTGGTGGGTCGCTATCTCCCTCAGCATCTTCGTCTCTTCGCAATGCCATCCGGATGAGAATCGGAGTTGGTGAATGGCCAACAAGCGATGGCCCGCCGGAGTGGATGGCGCCGCGCTTAGCTGGCGATCTGCAACAGGACCATACAAACGCAATAGGAACCGCGCTGATGTTCAGCGACATGAACCTGTCGCAAATGCGGACTGCTCCGTTGCCAGGCGATAGTCCTTTAGCGGATCCGAGTCTGGGGCCATCCGAAGCGAGCCTTATCGACAATGACCTTCGCAACTTCCCTGGCATGGACGGCAGACCACTTCGCGAAGACATCTTCCGTTTGACTGATCGGAGACACACCCTCGATGTCATGAATGTGAATGCAACTCGGATCGAAGGTGCAGTGGGCGTCGACCTAATCTATTACAACCACGACTTCCGTTCATTCGTACTGGTGCAGTACAAGCGCATGATGGCTGCCACAGGTGGTCGGATCGCAACGATCGACGCCCGCCTCCCTGATCAGCTGCAGCGAATGATTGCATTCAACGACTTCGCTTGCTCTTCCTCCCTTGAACCCGACCCTGTCGCATATCGTTTGGGCACGGGGGCGACATTCACCAAATTCGCCTACCCGGTCGCTGCACCCATACGGGAGGCCGACCTTACGCGCGGTCTGTACGTCCCCTCGGAACTCCTTAACCGCCTATACCGGAGCGGTCATCTGAAGGGGCCTCGCGGCGGCGATGCGGTCACGCACGACAATCTCGGAAGATGGCTCAGCAACGACCAGTTCGCGGAACTGGTTAAGAAGGGGTGGGTAGGCTGCGCGAATGTGTCGCGCGAGCAGATTCTCAGCTTCGTCTCCGCCAGTCTCGAGAACAGGCGTATTGCCGTCATCGCCGCACATTCATCGGCGCCAGTCGGAGATGATCCTCAGGCATGACCGTCGAGCCGAGAAACATTGAGAGGCGAAAGCCTGACGACTCGCGCCTCTCGTCGAGGGCAAGCACTGGCCACATGCACGGCGTAACGGCACACTCGCGAACAAGATCGCACTCGAAATTCTCCAAGGGTGACGTCGTGCATTGCGAGAACATGTTGCCTATTAGGCGTACAAATCAATCTTCGCGACGTCCGAAGCCTACTCGCCCAAATAACCCAGCCCGAAGAACCGTTCGAAGAACGCTGCCAGTTTCTGGATCACGCGCTGCTTCTTTTCGCCATGACCGCCACCACTCGCGAATCGGGACACCGGTGGCAACACCTTTGTGATCGCCGTGCCGGTTGTGCGTAGCGCGCCGTCACGGAACGCCGTCTCGACGAACTCACGGGTACTTTCGGCGCGAAGGTTCTCGTCCTCGATGATCTTGGCCAGCTCAGCGTCGCGCTTGGCCGCGATGAATGCCTGCCACTCTTCGTCGATTGCTCCGTCGACCGACACCGAGTCGACAAAGTCTTCGATAAGGTCCTTCTTGTTGCGCAGAGTAGGGCTGGCGTCGACAGCGCGAGAAATTTCGGCACGAATCTCCTTGTCCTGTCCATCGCCGCCGTGCTCGTCGCGGTACTTGGCGACGAGCATCAGGATGTAGTCGACGTTGATCTCGACCTGCTTGATCAGCTCGACCTCGAAGACCACGTCGTCGTTGATTAGCTCTTTGTCGGCGTCGGCGCCCTTGCGGAATTCTGCGTACAGGTCGAGGTAGACGCTGCGGTAGTCCTGGCCCTGGCGTTCGGTCAGGATCTCGTTGCCAGCGAAGTCGTCAAACGAGGTGAGGATGTTCTCCTGCCGCAGGATCTGCCCGAACAGCGCGATGAACTCCTTTTGCGCGGACTCGCCGACGATCGGCTGTCCAAGCGGGAACGCCGACAGCATCGCGTTCACCTTCTCGGAGTACTCGCTGTAGTACTCCCCGTACGGCTTGAGGATCACCACTCCGCGTGCGTCCTTGTTGCCGAAGAGCTCCAGCGCCTTGTTGGTGGCATCTTCGAGGTCGCGGAAGGCCACGATGTTGCCGTAGGTCTTCACCGAGTTCAGGATGCGGTTGGTGCGAGAGTACGCCTGGATCAGGCCGTGCGCGCGCAGGTTCTTGTCCACGAACAGCGTGTTCAGCGTGGTTGCATCGAACCCGGTGAGGAACATGTTGACCACGATCACCAGGTCGAGTTCGCGGTTCTTGAGCCGTTGTGACAGATCTTTGTAGTAGTTCTGGAACTTGTCGGCGCTGGTGTCGTAGCTGGTGCCGAACATCTCGTTGTAGTCGATGATCGCGTCCTCGAGGGCCGAGCGTGCGTCGGTCGGGAGATCGTCGGTCTCGAAGCCCTCGTCATCGATGATGCCGTCGTCGACGGCTTCGTTGGCGCCGTAGGAGTAGATGAGTCCAATCTTGAGGCGCTTACCAGCAGGCAGCTTCTCCTGCTCCCACTTCAGCACGTTGTAGTAGATGCGCGCCGCCTGGATCGAGGCAGTAGCGAAGATGGCGTTGAAGCCACGCACGCGCTTTCGTTCGCGCAGCGCTTCGGCTTGGCGGCGTGTGCGTGTCGCTTGTGGCACGTTGGTCACTACCGAATGTTCGTAGCTCGACGACCGCTTTGTCTTTTGGTCGAAGTGCTCCAGGGTGTACTTGACGATCTCTCCGATGCGGCGCTCGTCCAGCAGCGCCTTCTCCCGGTCGATCGCCGAGACCTGCCTGTCGTCAGGGTTGCCGACCTTGATCGTGTTGATGTAGTCGATCCGGAATGGCAGCACGTTCTTGTCAGTGATCGCGTCCACGATCGTGTAAGTGTGCAGCTTCTCACCGAACGCCTGCTCAGTGGTTTTGAACTGTGGGTTACCGCCGCTGCCACTGTTCTCGGCGAAAATCGGCGTTCCGGTGAAGCCAAACAGGTTGTAGCGCTTGAACGCCTTGGTGATGTCGGTGTGCATGTCACCGAACTGCGAACGGTGACATTCGTCGAAGATGATCACGACGTGCTCGTCTGTGATCGCATGATTTCTGTTTGCCTTGATGAAGGTCGAGAGCTTCTGGATCGTCGTGATGATGATCCGGGCAGTCGGGTCTTCGAGCTGCTTCTTCAGCACCGCCGTTGAGGTGTTGGAGTTCGCCGCGCCCTTCTGGAAGCGGTCGTACTCGCGCATCGTCTGGTAGTCGAGGTCCTTGCGGTCGACGACGAACAGCACCTTCTCGACACTCAATAGTTTCGACGCGAGCTGTGCCGTCTTGAACGACGTCAGCGTCTTGCCCGAGCCGGTGGTATGCCACACGTAACCGCCGGCCGCGACGGTACCGAGCTGCTTGTAGTTCGTAGCAATGTTGATGCGCTGCAAGATCCGCTCAGTGGCAACGATCTGATACGGACGCATCACCAGCAATAGCCGATCGGCAGTCAGCACGCAGTATCGAGCGAGGATGTTGAGCAACGTGTGCTTGGCCAAGAAGGTCTTAGCAAACGACGTGAGGTCTTGGATCGGCTTGTTCTGCGCGTCCGCCCACCAGGATGTGAACTCGAATGTGTTCGATGTCTTGCGCCCCTTGCCTGGCCTCTGCCCCTCTTTGAGGTGCTGGCTGCGGGTGGTGTTCGAATAGTACTTGGTCAGCGTGCCGTTGCTGATAATGAACAGCTGTACGTACTCGAAGAGTCCGGAGCCCGCCCAGAAGCTGTCGCGCTGATACCGATTGATCTGGTTAAACGCCTCACGTATGTCGACACCGCGCCGCTTGAGCTCGATATGCACCATCGGAAGACCGTTCACCAGAACCGTCACGTCGTAGCGGTTGGCGTAGCGCCCTCCCGCGCTCTCCTCGTCGGCAGGATCGGCGCGGTCGACCTCGTACTGGTTGATGACCTGCAGCCGGTTGTTGTGGATGTTCTGCTTGTCCAGGAGCGTGATGTTCTTGGTTGAGCCGTCGTCACGCTTGAGGATCTGCACGTGATCCTCCTGGATGCGCACGGTCTTCTCAGCGATGCCGTCGTTCCTTCCGGCGATCTTGTTCGCGAAGAAGTCAGTCCACTCCGCGTCCGAGAAGGTGATGCGGTTCAACAGCTCCAGCTGCAGCCGCAGGTTCGCGGTCAGCTGCTCCTCCAAGGTGATCGGCAGGTATTCGTACGCCTGCGACTCCAACAGCTTGACAATCTCACGTTCCAGCGCCGCCTCCGACTGATAAGCAGCCTCCGACGATGCATCTGGCACATACTCAGCAACGACGGTGCTCTCCGCTGAGACCGCGATCGGGTCGTACTTGCGTGTCTTCGCCTCGCTCATGCTGCGACCTCCTCGAAGGTCAGCAGCTTTTCTCGGTAGTACTCGTACTGCGTGCGGCGAGCCGTCAGTTCGGCAGGGAGACCGACGCTCACGTCGTTCACCAACGCATCAAACTTGTCCAGGACCGCAACAATTCTGATTTGGACGTCGATGCCGACCATAGGTACGAGAACTTTTCCAAGATCCGACTTATTGACCGCCGGGATGCTGCCAACCTTCCTCAACGCCACGACCTCGTCTTGGATATTCTTCAAAAAGTAATATAGGAACTTGTTCAAGACGAGCGGAGACGTACTATTCACTCGGTAGCAGAGAGGACCACACCAGAATTCTTTATCCTGGAAGCCGACGTGACCCGCGCTACCCTGGCCTCGAGAAGGAATTGTTACTACCCCACCGTGGGTGTTAGCAGCCCTGGCGAATCCAGACGGCTCATTACCCGCATTAATATATGGAATACTACCGGAAATCACGACTGATTCCGGCTTGGTCCCCGTCCGGATCGAGGCCAAGCTGGCAAGGGGAACCCAGTCATTCGACGAGAAAACGCCCTTGCTAACCATTCTTTGGCGATAGTGTGTGAACTGCCGGCGACGTGCGTCCAGTTCTGCTTTAAGCTCAGCTTCCAGCCGAGTGAACTTATCCAATATTCGCACAATCTCCCGCTGAACCTCGAGAGGCGGCACAGGGATGCGAACCTTAGCCAGGTTTGCACCCGACACTCGTCGCACCTTAGTACCCGACACGTATCGCCGCTTTTGGCTCTGAAATTGTTCGGACTGAAAAAAATACGCAACATACTTCGGTTCGAGCGTATGACTGTATATGTATGCGTCACCACTTATCACGACATCCGACTCGCCCAGCCAGGCTGTTGCCTTCGCGACAGCCTCGTCGTCTTCGCTTGTCGTGGCGATTAGCAGATCACCCGGCTTCGCATGGCGCAGCTTCGCCGCGAGCCCCTTTGACGTGAATGACTTAGTCTCGGTGGCCCATACCCCATAATGGGTGTGGATCTGGCCATAGTGGACGGCGGGAACACCATCATCGGCAAGATCCTTCTTCTGAAGACCATTGCCCCGGACAAACGTCCCAACGTCACCAAGTGTCTTGAATGGAACTCCGTCGAGGTACAGCTTGTCGATCAGTTTATTGAGGGAGTTCACGCGATAACCCCTTCGCTAGTCTGTCCATCGTTCCAGCCGAGTTGCTTTATCGCTATATCGATTTTGCTGTTCAGTTCGATGTTGCTAAGAATTCCTTCAATCAATGCCCGGCAGGGACCAAAACGACTAATAGCCTCCACTTCTGTACCATTACCATGTATTTGGTTGCTAAGCTCAGAAAATAGATCATATCCCTGTCCAGAGAACTGAACTGGGATGATTCGAGCCTCTTCGTCGACCTCCTTGAGTAGATGAGAAAACGGCTTGCGTCCACCATTCTTCCCTTCAATCGGCAGTTCATACGCAGCTGCCGCGGCGTGCGTAACTACCTCCATAATCTTCCTCAGATAAACCATCGCCCCAGCTCCCAACCCGACTTGATGGGCAACGATGGCTCGCTGAAGAAGCTGATATGGGTCAAGCACAAGCTCGCCATCCTGCACAGGCTGGACCTTGCGGTGCTCGACCATTCGATCGAGGCGAACTGTCGGTGCAGGGCTGAAAAGGTCGTCTCGAACGCATCGAATAATGAACCAAGCGCCGACCCGTTGAGGACAGCCTGGGCAGCCGAGAACGGTGTCAATACTTGCGCTGCGGCTTCCCACAACCAAGCATGAGAGCTTGCCACGGGACTGGAAAGAACGCTGGTCCTTGCAGGTCTCGCAGTCATAGTTCCTGAACACCGTGCCAACGTCCACGTTGCGGTGGGCACCTCGAGCAATACGCTTCGAACCTAGGAAATTCTCCACTTGCAGCGGGTCGTATGCCCGGTCGAGCGAACGACTAAGCACCTCACTCAGCCTCAATTGCCGCCCCTTCCAGACCTACGACGATCGCATCAATCTCAGTGCGCAACTCAGCCTGTCGTGCCACGATCCGCGCAATCTCCGCGTTCAGTTGGGTGATGTCCACGAACACACGGAGGTCTTCTTGCTCGACGTAGCTGGACACTGCGATGTTGTAGTCGTTTGCGGCGATGACCTCGTTTGCCACGAGTTTCGCGACATGGTCGGCGTCTTCGCGAGCCGCGAGAGCGTCGAGGATGTGGTCTTGGTTCTCTGGAAGCAACTTGTTCTTGTTACCGATGCGCTTGAACTCTGCCGCGGCGTCGACGAACAGCACGCAATTGTCCTTCTTGGACTTCTTGAGCACGATGATGCATGTCGCAATCGTGGTGCCGAAGAACAGATCTGGCGGCAGCTGGACCACCGCGTCGACGTAATTGTTGTCGATCAGGTACTTACGGATCTTCGCCTCAGCACCACCGCGGTAGAGCACACCAGGGAACTCAACAATCGCCGCCGTGCCGTCGACGGCCAGCCACGACAGGATGTGCATGGTAAAGGCCAAGTCGGCCTTGGACTTCGGCGCAAGCACGCCCGCAGGGGCGAATCGATCATCGTTGATCAGCAGCGGGTTGGCGTCGCCCTCCCACTTGATCGAGTAGGGCGGATTGGAAACGATCGCCTCAAACGGCTCGTCGTCCCAGTGCTGCGGCTCGGTGAGCGTGTCGCCGTGGGCGATGTCGAACTTCTCATAGTTTACGTCGTGCAGGAACATGTTGATGCGGGCTAGATTATAGGTGGTCAGGTTGATCTCCTGGCCATAGAAGCCTCCTACGTTCTCTTTACCGAGCACCTTGGCGAACTGGAGCAGCAGAGATCCCGAGCCGGCCGCCGGGTCGTAAACCCGATTGACTCGCTTCTTGCCCGCGACGGTGATCTTTGCGAGCACTTCGGAAACCTCCTGCGGCGTGTAATACTCGCCACCCGACTTGCCAGCCTGGGAGGCGTACATCTGCATGAGGTACTCGTAGGCATCGCCGAAAAGGTCGATCGAGTTATCCTCGAGGTTGCCGAGCGGAAGGTCACCAATGGCGTCGAGCAGCTTCACGAGCTTCTCGTTGCGCTTGGCGACGGTGTTGCCGAGCTTGGAGCTGTTGACATCAAGATCGTCGAAAAGGCCCTTGAGGTCATCTTCGCTGTCGGTGCCGACCGCGGACCCTTCGATGTTCTTGAAGACCCGCTCAAGCGTCTCGTTCAAGTTGACATCTCGCGCCGCACGTTTGCGGACGTTTGCAAAGAGCTCAGACGGCGGGATAAAGAAGCCCTTTTCATCGACGGTGTCTGCGCGGCCGAACTCAGCGCTCTTGTCGTCGAGCTTTAGGTAATCGAAGTTCACATCTCCGGCTTCATGCTCCTGCTTGTTCAGGTACGCGGTGAGGTTTTCGGAGATGAATCGATAGAACAGCATGCCCAGGACGTAACTCTTGAAGTCCCAGCCGTCCACGCTTCCACGTAGATCGTTTGCGATCCGCCAGATCGTCTTGTGCAGCTCGGCTCGTTGGGCTTCCTTAGTCGTAGGTGACATAGTAGCTTCCCTCTTTCCGCTCCCAGCAGCTGGGACCATCAAATCACGCTGTTCGCAACCTCGAAGTACCGGTGACGAGGCAACTTCGCATCCGCTTGCCAATCGCGTTGCTCAGCATGCCAGATCGGACCGACCTGTTTGGGAACCGTCACCTGCCCGGACTACATCGACTGCGTCGGACGTCGACCACACAACTCTAAGCCGTCTGGTAGGGACACTTGCCCACGAAATAGTGGCCGACGGAATCGACCTCTCCTCTTCACACCACCAACTGACTCCCCGACCGCCGCAACTCCGAGAACGCCTTGATCGTCGTCGATGTAGCCGTAGCAATCGGCCGCAGGTCCGGCCCTGCCTCGACCTTCGACACCATCACCACGTTGTCCACGTACGGCTGGATCGTGCTGGTGTTCTGCACCGTGGCGACGATGATCAGCTGGAACCCGAACTTGCGGAACGCACTCAGCGCCTGCTGGGCGAACTGCGGGTCGGACTTCGAGAACGCCTCGTCGAGCATCAACTGGGCGAAGATCGGCCGGTTGTCGTTGCCATGCGGACTGGCCAGGTTGAAGCTCAACGCACCTGCAAGACAGAACGCCATCAGCTTCTCCTGCTCGCCACCGGAGTTGTCGCCGGCGTTGGAGTAGGTTCGGATGGTCTCGCCGCTCTCGGCGTCGTGCTCTTCGCAGTAGAAGTCGAAGCGGTTGCGTACGTCGAGGGCGTCGCGCGTCCACTGACGGTCTTCTGGGGTGTTGCCGGCGAGGCGTTCACGCAGCAGCAGGATGTCGGAGTACTGCTCGAGGATGGCCTGCTCGTCGCCGAAGCTGACCGCCGTTGCGCGATTGGAGATCTGACGCGCCTTCTCGGTCAGCTCCTCGACAGCGGCGAGCTTCTTGCGGCCCGGGACCAGCCGCAGGCGGGTGCCGCGGTTGAACGCCACCGCACCCAGGCCGGTGTTGACGCGCTCGATCTGCTCGACGATGCGTCGTTCCTCGGCGTCGGCGGCCATGTGCAGACCCAAGATCGCGCCCGGGGCCTGCTCGGTGATCAGGCGGCGCATCCGCTCGTAGGCGGACGGCAGTTCGCGTTCGTCGATGCGGCGGCAGACGGCGACGTAGTCATGGATGCGCTCGTCGAAGTCGTCGCTGTCGTTGGGGATGGCGTCGGGGAATTCCTCGTCGTAGGTGTCGAGGATGCGGGCCAGCTCGTCGCGGGAGCGTCGGGCGTCGGAGCGCATACGGTCGCGCTCGCGGCCGGCGGCCTTGACGATCTCCTGGCGGTACGGCTCGGGGTTGAGCACGTCGAGGGTCGCCGAGAGGTCCTCGCGGAACCCGTCGAGGGTCTTCTCCGCCTGCGCGGGAACGTCTTCGGGCTTCAGCCGGTCGATGAGGTCGAGCAGCTGGGTGCGGCGTTCGTCCTGGCGGGCGATCTTGTCCTTGACCAGCGCGGCCTGCGAGATCGCGTGGCGCACCTGCTCCCACAGGTCTTCGGCCTTGCGCTGCAGGGCCTCGACGTCGGGGTTCTCCTCCATGAGGAGGTCGTACTGATCGGTGAGCTGGTCGACGCGATCATCGACGGAGTCGACGTCGATCTCGTTCCACTGCGTGAACTGTTCGCACACACGGCGATAGGCGTCGCGGCGCCGTTCCTTGGCGGAACGTTCGCGGTCGAGTTCGGCGCAGTCCTCGCGGGCGTCGTCGAAAGCGCGCTCCTCGTAGGCGAGTTCGTCGCGCAGTGCGGAGATCTTGGACTCGACGTCACCGACGAAGATGTACTGCGACCGGCGCAGCTGTTGGCGGTCGTCCTTGACGGCCAGCTTCGCCGAATCCTTGCGCAGACCCTGGTCGGTGACGGCCTTGGCGTACTGGGAGAACTCCCCCGGGTTGTCGACGCACATGTGGTTGCCGAGCTTCGCAAGCACCGTCATCGCCTCGGCGGCACACGGGTGGCCGGGGTCGACGGAACGCAGCTTGGACGCCAGAGTGCCCGGCTCGACGTCGGGCATCGGCCGATTCTCGGCCTGGTGCAGCTGAATCCGGCCGCGCATGTCGTGCGAGTTGACGAAGCGCAGAGCGGAGCGGAAGTGCTTGTCCGGCACGAGCAGTCGCAGGCCGGCGTTACGCAGGACCTTCTCGACGGCCAGGCGCCAGCGTTCCTCGTCGGGGTCGAGTTCGACGAGTTCGGCGACGTACTTGAGCTCGGACTCGTCGATCTGCAGCGCGTGCGCGATGACGCGGCGCATCTCGTGTTCGGTGCGCGGCAACGCGGAACCGGCCTGTTCGACGCGGCCGAGCTCTTCCTGCGCGGTGTCGCGGCGGCTGCGGGCGGCGACCTCGCGGGCGAGCGCCTCGGCGTAGTGAGCGCGACCGGCCTCGAGTTGGCCGTCGATCTTGGTGGCCTCCTCGATGAGCTCCTCGCGCAGCGACCAGAAGCCCTCGGCGTTGGTCGGCGGGCTGAATCCGAGTGCGGAGACCTTGTCCTCGTAGGAGTTTCGGCGGGCGGTGACCTCGGTACTGAGTTTCTGTGCGCCGCCGAGCTGTTCGCGCAGCGGGGCGAGATCGCCGGTGGAGGTGGCGATGCGGGCCAGCAGCAGGCTGTGGTCCTGGCGCAGCTGGTCGTGCTGGGTGGTCAGCGCGGCGAGATCACCGTCGAGGCGGGTGATCTGGTCGTCGAGGTCGGCAACCTCGGGCTGCGCGTTACGGATCCGCAGGTTGTTGACGTAGCTGCGGATGGTGGTGCTGTCGATGGTGTCGAGCACCGAGAAGGTGGCCGACTCGGTCGCGTACCGCTCGTGGATCTCTTCGATGTTGCCGAGGATGGTGCGCTTGCGCCGCGCGACGTCGAGCAGCTCACGGGCCTCGACGAGCGGGTCGATCTGCTCGAGGGCGTCGGCGATGCCGACGATGGACGTCGGGGCGTCGAGCATGAACTCCCGCACGAACTGTGCGAGACCGCCGACGCTCTTGAGCGACTTGGCTTTTCCGAGGAGCTGCTGTGCGGCGTCGGAGCCACGGATACCGATGAGCGAGTACAGCGTCGAGAGGTACTTGCCCTCGCCGGGCCCGCCACGCCAACCGCGGTCGCGGAACTTGGCCGAGTTGTAGTTGGCAGCGGCCCACTCGTTGCAGGCCTCGACGATGTCGGCGTCGCCGTCGTAGATGAAGTACGAGCTGTGCGCGTCGGTCATCTTGCCCGCGGCCAGCCACTTGAGGACCAGGCCGGTGATGGCGGTGCCCGAGGAGGAGGTGTAGGTGACCGCGATGGCCGCCCACGCCGGGCCGGTGCCGCGCAGGTACATGATCTCGCGGTGCGCGTTGGTGCCGTCGCGCCGCTCACCCCACGCACCGCGCACGTACTTGCCGACGGTCCGCTTACCGCTCGACGAGCCGGCGGCGGTGGCGTCACCCGAGGCGTTGAAGTTGCGGCGGTGGTCGGGCAGGAACGCCAGCGAGATGGCGTCGAGCAACGACGACTTACCCGAACCCGACGACCCGGTGATCAGAGAACCGTTGGAGCTGAACGGGATCGAGTGATACCCGTCGAACACGCCCCAGTTGATCAGCTGCAACCGGGACAGGTGGTACTGGTCGACGCTCACCAGTCGTCTCCTTCGTCATCGCCGAAGCCATCTTCGACATCCGGTTCCTTGGGTTCGTCGGCCGCGCTCTCGGGCGGCTCCTCCCCCGTGTCGCCGGAGCCGATGAACTGCTCGAACTGGCGCTGCAGATCGGTGATCACCGACGCCGTCATGACCGCGGAGATCACCGGGCTGACGGTGAAGGTGTCGGCGTCGTCGCGCTGCTTGCGCAGGAACTCGAGCTCTTCCATCTTGTCGATCGCCCGCTCGATGCGCTTGTCGAAGAGTGCGAGGTCGCGGTCGATGGTGTTGGTGACGCCGGCGAAGAGCTCGTGGATCTCCTCGCGGGTGATCAGCGCATCCTCGTCGCGGGCGGCCCGGATGTACTTGGCGAGATGCAGCGCCAGGATCGCGTCGTAGGTGTGGACGGTCTCGCGCTTGAGAATGCGTCGGCCCCAACGGGAGTCGTAGCCGGCCTGCTCGACGAAGGCGACCTGCAGTTCGTCGACGAGGCGCAGGCGGAGGTCGAGTTCGGACAGGCGGATCCGCAGGACGTCCTGGTACTCGGACACCCACGACCACAGCTGCGGCTGCCGGTCACCGCTGACGTAGCGGCGGGCGAGCAGGTTCTGCAGCGCCCAGCAGGCACGGTCGGGCATCTCGCTGACGTCGCCGTCGAAGCGGGGTGCGCTCGGAGCGTGCGACGTGGCGCGGTTGGCGACGGTGGGGAGATCGTCGAAGCCGGCGAACTCGTCGGGGAGGTCGGGGCCCTTCGTGGCTCGCTGCGCTCGCACCTCAGGGAGCAAAGATGTCATTCGGCGTCGACCTCCGCAGTCGGAATCGGTTCGGTGAAGGTCAGGTCGGGGACTTCGATGGCGTGGTCCTCCCCGAGGAGGGACCGGAAGCGCACGGTGGTCATCGGCACCTTCTCCCCTACCGCGGCCTGCTTTTGGGCCCAGGACCACAGCACGATGACGTGCGCGAGGTACGCCTCGTCGAGGCCTTCGATGACGTCGGTGAGCGCGACCGGGCCGTCGGCGACGGCGTTGTTCACGGTCTCGGTAAGTTCGACGGTGTCGACCTGGCCGGTCATCGACGCGAAGGCGGTCAGGTCGGCGTCGGCGCCACCGGCGGGCAGTGCCGGGGCGGGCGGGACGTGTTCGCGGATCTCGAAGGCGAGGCGGCCGATCGAGTTGAGGGTCGGGGCGGCCAACGGCAGTTCGTAGCCGAGGCGACGGTCCGCGAGGGAGGTCTTGAGCAGGTCGTTGGCTGTGGCCAGGGCGTCGTTGAGCTGACGCGCCAGGCCCCGGCTCTGCTCGAGGGTGCCGGAGGCGACGAAGCGTCGGATACGACGAGCGCAACGCTGGCGGGTGCGGCCGACCTCGGCCATCTGCTGGGTGACCAGGCCGAAGAAGTTGTCCATGACCGATCGCAGGCCGGCGTCCATGCCGGGGAAGTTCTCGATGATGGTGTCGATGTCGGCCTTGAGTCGGGCGCGACGCTCCGGGTCCTGGATCATCTGGCTGAACGCCTGGTACGACGCCGACTGCGACGACTGCAGCAGGGCCTCGTAGTCGTCGAAGAGTTGGCGCTGACGGTCGCGGTAGGCAAGGTCGGAGTCGCCCGGGTCGTCGAGCAGCGCGGTGGTGATGCGGTCGAGCATCGTGCCGTACTGGCCGATGTCGGAGATGATCTGCTCCATCTGGTAGCCGATGGCGCGGGCGGAGTCCTCGGCGACGCGGAGGTCGACGGGTGGGCGGCGGCCGGCTTCGAGGTCGGCGAGCTCGGCGTCGAGGTCGGACATCTGGGCCTCGAGCTCGAGGCGGATGGTCTCGGGGTCGTTGCTGACCTGCCCGGCGACGCGTCGGAGTTCGGCGGCGATGCCGGTGATCGAGCCGCCGGTGGCGATGGAGTCCTCGCGGCGCTGGCGGCGCATGAAGTCCAGGACCGAGCGGGCCTCGCTGGTCAGGTGGCAGAGGTTGGGGGCGTCGGGGTCGGTGGTGTCGGTGACGCGGTGCAGCCAACCCTGACGGGCCCACAGTTTGACCAACTCGAGGCCGGTGGGCTGATCCTCGGTGAGGTCGAGTTCGGCAAGGTCGCGCTCGAGGCGCATCGTGAGCTCGACCTCCGACATCTTTGTGCCGTAATCGAGGTGACGCTCCATCAAGGTGACGTAGAGAGCCGAGTTGGTGGCCGCGAACAGCTTGACCGCCGCCGACTTCTGCAGGGCGCGGTTCGCCTCCAGGGCGTCACCCAGCGTGACCTGCGCCGATTCCAACGGCACGACGGGTCGCCCGACGTCGTGCTGAGCCGGGAAGGCAGAAATCTCCATCGCCGCCTCACGGGGTTCTCGGGGACTACGGGACCCGCGATAGTCTGCCACGTCCGCCCCGCGGGACCCCAGTCCGGTGGTTGTGCGGCAGCCGGTGGTGACCCACCTCGCTACCCTGAGCGGCATGGTGATGGCTGATCGTCCCGAGGTCGAGACCGCGTCGGGACCCCTGACGGCGCTGACCGTCGTCGGACTGGCGTCGAGCATGCTCGGCGGACTCGCGCGCGTGCCGTTCAAGAAGCCGTGGTCGGGGCCGTCGGGGCTGCTCGACAACGTCGGCCAGGCCGTCACCCGACAGTCGATCCGCGCGTTCATGGGCTACTCGATGGGGCTCCCGATCGAGGAGTTCAGGTCGATGGAGAAGATCCTCGACGACATCTGCCGCGTCGTCATGCCGCCGTTCGTCGAACTGACCGACGGTGTCGAACTCACCGACGACACCATCGGCGGCGTGCCCGGTCTGTGGTGTCGTGCGAAGGCGAGTTCTGACGCTTACGTCGACGAGGACGAGGACAAGCAGGAGATCGGTGCGACGATCCTGTACCTGCACGGCGGCGGGTACATCGGGACGTCGCCGATCATGTACTCGGCGTTCGCGTCGTCGCTGGTGCGGATCACCGGCTTCGAAGTATTCATCGCCGACTACCGGATGGCACCCGAATTCCCGTTCCCCGCTGGGATTCTCGACGCCGCTGACGTGTACCAGGCGCTCCTCGGCCGTGGTGTGACCCCGGACCACATCATCGTCGCCGGAGACTCGGGTGGCGGTGGGCTCGCGGCGTCGCTGGTGGCGCACCTGCACGAGCAGGGTCTGCCGAAGCCCGGTGCGCTGGCGCTCTTCTCCCCTGAGATCGATCTCGACCTCGACCATCCGTCGATCACCGAGAACGCCCAGTACGATGTGCTGCCGTGGAACATCCCGGTGACGCCGTATCTGCACGGGGTGCAGCCCAACGACGCACGGGTGTCGGTGATCAACGCCGAACCGAATCCGGAATGGTTCCCGCCGACCTTCGTCTGCTGGGGCGCCGACGAGATGTTCCGCGACGGGATCCGGGAATTCGCCCAGCGACTGGAAAAGGCCGAGGTGCCCACGCACGCCATCGAGGAACCCGGCATGTTCCATGTGTTCCCGATCCTCATGCCATGGGCCGAGGCGTCGAAGCGGGTGTTCCGGTCGCTCCATGACCTTGCTCAAGGCCACGTGGCCAGCGACCCGGACGCGACGCAGACGCACTGAGGTGAGGTCGTCGGCTCAACCCAGGACGAACGCGAGTAGGAAGCCGCCCGCGGTGGCCAGGCCGACCCACCAGCCGCCTTCTCTATAGGCCTCGGGCATCAGGCCGTTGGCGAGGACGCCGAGGGTTGCGCCGCCGGCGAAGGCCTGAACGATGCTGATCGCGGTCGGCGAGATGGCGTCTGCCACCGCGTAACCGCCGACGGTCACCGCAATGAGGATCGCGGCGGTGGCCACCCACATCACCAGCGCGTAGCGCAGCGACATGTCGTGTTCGCGTCTCATCAACGACGCACCGCTGACCGCCTCGGGGACGTTGCCGACGGCGATCGCCACCACCAGCACCAGCGAGCCGCCCGCGGTGAGTGAGACGCCCAGCGCGCTGTTCTCGGGCACGCCGTCGAGAAAGACACCCAGCATGAGGGCCGGACCGATGGCGCGGGAGCCGAGTTTGGTCTCGACGACATGATCGGCGACCACGTACACCGCGGTGCCGAGGAACAGCGCGGCCCCAGCGAGGCCGATCCCGGCCTGTTTGAACGCCGGCTGGAACAGTTCAGTGGACACCGCGGCGATCATCGTGCCCGCACCGAACGCCATCAGCGTTGCCAGGACGCGCGCCGGGAGATCCCACCGGAGACCGATCGCGGCTCCGATCGCGATGGGTACCGCAGTTATCAGGCCGTAGAGGATTGCGGTGAGCATGGATCCAGCTTGCGCCTGATCGGTGGTTGGTGACCTCGATACGCGGCGTCCTCGCTCCGCTCGGTCGTCGCTACTCGGCCAGCAGGGACGCGCGGCGGTCCCGGATTCCGTATGACGTTGCGCCCGGCTTCTGGGCACAAGATCGAACGGAACATCGAGGCGCCGGGTCGTCGAGCCCGGTGTAGTCCGGTCGTACGACGTCACGGCCGGTTACGGTGCCGTAGAGGTCGGATTAGTCGGGAATCCGTGAGAAACAGGTCACAAAATTGCGGATCCCGCGCTCGACCTGCGGAGACACAGACGATATGCTGACTTACGTCCGATGAACCGGTCAGACCCCCGACCCGACCGGTTCGTCGGACATTTTAGTGCCCGGACCATCCCGCTGTCCTGACGAGCGGTTGAGGCTCCGGCCCCGTCGTGCGTCGTGTTACGCCGACCGCGCCTCCATTTATTCCAGCGGTAACCACCCGGTAATCGTCGCGGGGTGAACTGGTTCTCGTAGCGATCAGCTACTCGATGAGATCGAAGTCCTACCGATCTGCCGCTCTTGGGCAATGATGCCCGATCCGCATTCTCACACGCCTAGCCGCCAGACGCGCCGTCGTCTCGCCATTCCAGGAGTCCTTGTGCCCTCTTTCGACGAAACCATCACCGAGAACATCGCCGCATCGCTGGCGGAGATCCCGCACCCCTCGCTGCCGAAGGGGTCCAACATCTACGGCGGCACCAAGATCTTCCCGGACTATCAGGCCGAGGACGGCGAAACGTACTTCACGCTGGTGCACGGCATCGCGCACGAGTCGTCGGTATCGTTCGTCGCGGTCCTGCAGGCGACCCGCGCGTTGCGCAAGGGTTTCGAGTCGGCCATGTACTTCTACGGGCCGGGCGCCATCAATTGCCTTGCCACACGCGGATTTCCGACGACCGGCGACTCCGGATTCCCCGGTGAGCAGAACATCAACAACGCACTCGAGACCTTCATCTCCGAAGGCGGCACCGTGTTCTGCTGCCGATTCGGCCTCGCGTTGCACGGCGGCCGTGAAGAGGACCTGATCGAAGGGGTCATCCCGGCGCACCCGCTCGACGTCCAGGACGCGATCATCCACTACGCACGCAAGGGCGCGATCATCAACTCGACCTACATGGTCTGAGGCTGGTTTCGATACGGCTCGTCGCTAGCG
>NZ_JSYC01000071.1:0-25904 GCF_054823965.1 Gordonia sp. GN26
GGGGCGCCTGGTCGAACGGGGGCACGGGTCCCGGCTCGAAGGACGGACCGGCGGGCGGTGCCGGGAAGTCCGGTCTCGGCGTCGGAGGTGGGCCGGGGAAACGGGCGGACTCCGGCGGCGGCGGCGTGTGGCGACCGGTGGGGTCGTGCGACCACGTCTCGCTACCGGGGCCGACCTGATCGGCCGCCGCCTCCTGCGGACGGTTCGGTGCATCGGGGCGTGGTGCATCGAGGCGTGGGGACGGAACGGGATTCGACGGCGCGGGACCGGGGGCCGCCGAGTCCGTCTGCCGGCCGTCGTTCTCTGGAGTCCGAGGTGCCGACGGTGACTGCGGAGCCGGAGTCGGCTCCTGAGGCGGCGGCGCGAACTGCAGCCATGGGGGTGGTGCCGGTGCGTCGGCGCCGTTGGGCGTCGTCGAGTTCTCGTACGTCATCGGGGAATCCTCTGGTCTTGCGGCCGGGCCGACCTGGCGAGCCGTGGTCTGTGCGCGAGCGTGATCGGCGGCAGCATGCGAGGATCGATGAGGCATCGATCCTCGGTGCGATCTGCTTGCACTCTGACCGACTCCGGCAGCGTCGACGAGAGTCTACCGAAGGGTATGAGAGGATTCCGGACGAGATCCACAGTTCATCTCACACTCTCGCTTCCACATACCGAATTCGGTATGTGGTGGCGTTGATCGAGTTGTGGCAGGATCAGGCACTTGAACCTCAGGTGCGAGGCGGGGCGGCACCGTGGTCGTGGTCAGTCGACGACCCGGTGGACCGGCATCTGGGGGAGGCGGTTTCATCGAACGGGAATTCGATGGAACCGGGAGGAACCCCGTCTGCGTCTAAATCGGCGTGAAGGGGGGTTCGGCATCCATGAGCTACACCGAAGAGACGGCAGCGCATTCCGATGATGCGCGCGACGACGATCCGTGGGCCGTCGTCCATCAGTTCTCGCAAGCGCGTTCGCGGTCGGGTGGTCTCGCCGTCCGGACCACGGCCCAGGGCCTGCCGGTGGCCGTGCACATCGCCTCCACCGAACTCGACAAGCACCCGGAACTGCTGGCCGCCGACATCCTGCGCCTCTGCAGGCAGTCCGCGATGTCGGCCGGAATCCGGTTGCGGGAGAACCTGCTCGCGGCCGGGGTGGATCGCGATCTCGTCAACGAGATGAAACTGCCACAACCCGAGGACCTGGCCGCGGCCGAAGAGCGCGACGACGAGGAAGCCGACGCCATGACGTCGTGGTTGCGCCGATGAGCTGGGCAATGGACGAACTCGAGGCACGTGCCGCCCGTCAGCTCGACGGCCTGCGGTCCTTCCAGGAGAGCCTCGAGGCGATCACGGTGACGGTCACCTCGGCCGACGGCCTGGTGACGGTCGAGGTGGACGCCAAGGGCGCGCTGGTCGATCTCCGGTTGGCGCACGGCGCGAACGAACTGGGCGCCGGCCGGCTCGGTGAACAGATCGTGGCGACGTCGGCCCTTGCCGCACAACGGGTCTACGCACGGGTGGCGGCGGTGACCGAGGACTTCAACGAATCATTCGGCGACATGCTCGGCGCGCGCCCGGCGGGTGAATGACGTGAACCGGCCGACAGACGGTCAATCGACAGGACTTGCACTCACGAGGGGGTTGCGATGACGAACGTGAAAGTGACATCCGAAGCGCTCGAAGGCTTCGCGGCGACGAATGCGGCAATGGCCTCGGCCATCGGAACGGCCGGGTCGATCGACGCCGCGGCCAACACGGCCGCGATGGTCCCGGTGTTCGGCCTCATCGGCCAGGAGTTCCTCGCGTCCTTCATCTTCGCGCAGGCCAACCACCTGATGTCCGTCGGGCAGCTCGCCGCGGTACACGCCGCGACCGCCGCCTCCACGGTCGCGGGTCTCGCCGAGTACGAGGGCACCGATGCCGCGACCGCCGCGGCGATCCGTTCGGTGCTGTGAGTCCGGTCCCTCCGATGCCAGGCCCGTTGCCCGGCGTCCCGGATGTGCCTGCACTCAGCCACATGACCGTCCAGGAGATGATCGACGCCAGTCCGCTGGGGCCGATCCTCGATCGCACGGTCGCCGATGCGCTAGGGGGCCTCGGGCTTCCGCCGCTGCCGGTCCTTCCGCCGTTGCCGCCGATGCCCGGGTTGCCGCCGATCCAGCCGCCCAACCTCGACATGTTCATCAAGCCGATCACCGATCTGCTGGGTGGCTTCGGCACCGGTGACCTGAGCGGCGCCGGCTTCGACCCGACGATCATCTTCGACGGCCTCACCAAGGTGCTCGAGACGTCTATGACGATGGGGCAGAGCGCACTCAAGCTCGCCGATCAGCTGTGGGCGGGTCAGGGTGCGGTCGGAGCGGCCACCAAAACCGCCGAGGCCGGTACCAACAGCACCGCGCTGGCCGCGCAGGGGTCCGGGATCTCGATCGACACCAAGACAGCGGCCGCCATCGTCGCCAAGGGGCTGGCCGTGGTCCAGGGCATCGTCGCGGCGACGGTCGCCAAGATCTCGGCTCTGGTGCCGGTCATCATGAGCCCGGCGATCGCGGTCGGTCTCAGTACCGCGGCCGTCGTCGCCGGGGCCGGGCTCGAACTGGCCACCGCGGCGGTCGCCGTGACCCGCGCCGAATTGCTCGCCCCCACAACGGCGATGACCGCCAATGGTGCGCCGGTCGCGATCACCGGTGCACCGACCGCGGGTGCGGGGCAGTCACCGTTCACCCTGGCGAGCTCGGTCCTAGACGTCGTCTCCCCGGCGGTGTCGACGGCCGCCGAACTGCCGTCCACCCTCATGCAGCCGATCAGCAAGATGCTCAGCGTCAACCCGGACACGGCGATCGTCGCCCCCGCCGGGAGCCCGCTCGCCAAGGCCAAGGGTGCCGGCGGAGCCGGTGGCGGAGGTGGGGGAGGCGGTGGCGGCGGCGTCGGCGGCGGGATCGGAGGCATGATGACGCCCTTGAGTGCTTCCCGGCCGACCGTGCCGACCGGTTTCGGCGTCGGCGAGCCGGCCATGGGAGCGTCGGCGGCTCCGCGTGTCTCGACCGCACCCGCGGCGATGCCGATGGGCGGTGCCCCGATGGGTGCCGCCGGCGCCGGCGCCCGCGGGGCGGGCGCCTCCGAAGGCCAGCACAGCGTGCCCGATTACCTGGTGACCGAGGACAACGGGCGTGCGGTGGTCGGTGACGACCCCGAGGTCGCGCCGGCGGTCATCGGCCACGACGAGGCGGCCGAGGCCGATCCGGGTCCCGATATCGAACTACGGCTGGGCGTGCCCGGCCTGACACGAAACGAGGAAGCATGAGCAACGCACAACTCCGCGTCGAACCCGCTGAGCTGATGTCGGCGGCAGTCGATCTCGACAAGATCGCGGACCGACTCGAGATTGCGCTCACCGGTGCGGGGCCGAAGCTCACCGTCGACGCCCAGGGGCGCGACGAGGTGTCGACCGCAACCGCGGCCAGCTTCACGACGGTGGCTCGGGACTTCGAGAAGGACTCGGCCACGGGTGTTCTCGAGCTCCGCAAGATCGCTGCCCTGCTACGGGCACAGGCCTCCGGTTTCATCGAGGGCGAGGCCGAGGCGGCCGCTGCCTTCAAGCTCCAGGTGTAAGCCGACAGAACGGGACCGTTGCTGCCGCTGCGGCAGACCGATCTCGGACCTCGCATCAGACTCGTCGCCCAGCAGAGGGGAGGGACCATGACCAGTACGACCGGAGCCGGCTTCACCGGCGTCAACTGGGACTCACGTACCAGTGAACAACTGGCCGCCGACCTCGGCGCCGGGCCGGGTCCCGCGCCGCTGGTGGAAGCGGGAGCCGCGTGGGCAGCACTCGCGACCGAGATCGGCGAAGCCGGGATCGAATACGCGGCGGTCCTCGGACGGCTGGGCGTGCACTGGCAGTCCGCCCACACCAGTGCAGCGTTCGAGAAGCTGACGAAGCTCGCGCCGTGGTTCGCCGAGACCGCCACCGAGGCGGCCGAGAACGCCGTGCGTGCTGAGGCGCAGGCCGCGGCCACCACCGTCGCGCGCCTCAACATGCCCAACCTCGCCGAAGTCGAGGTTGTGGAGAAGTTCCACGAGATCGCCACCACCACAACAGCTGTCGTCCCGATCATCGCGGGCGCCGCGGCCGAGGCCGAACGTGCGATGGCCCAGCAGCGGATGCGTGCCGCCCGCGTCATGCAGACGTACGAGAACGCGACTGAGCCCGTGGGCAAACCGTGGCCGTCCTCCCGTCGAGCGCCCGACCTGGTGTCCGGCGCGGCGCTCGCGTCTGAGGAGGCCGCCGCGGCCCGTGCCGCCGCCCCACCCACGGTCACGCCTCCGATGACACCGGCGATGCCGCCGATGATGGGTGGGATGCCCGGGGTGTATGCACCGCCCGCCGAAAAGCTCCGGTACGCGCCGACTGTCGTGGCGAGTGCGGGATCGTCGGCCGCCACATCGGTGACGGCGCACCCGAGTTCGACCACCACATCGGGCCCCGGCGTGCCGCCGCCGATCGCACCCGGGACGGCCGCGGCCGCCGATCGTGGCGCCACGATCCGCAGTGTCGCCGTCGAATCCGAGCCGGCACCTGCCGACGACGACCCGGCCCGAGCGTCGGACAGCCTCGACACCCCGTTGACCTGGGCTGACATCGAGACCTCCGATCGTCCTGCAGTCCACTACGTCTCGGCGTCGGATGCCGAATCGCCGAAGGTCGATCCGCGGTACCTGTCGGAGACGCTGTTGCTCGGGAACCCGGGGGACCGCTCATGATGACGACGCCCCACGACGCCCCCGTCGCGCTCGACGCGGCCGTGCTTCGGCGACTCGGCGATCGCTTCGGCGTACAGACCTGGCCGGTGGTCCTCGACATGCCCGTCGGTGCTGCTGACGAGGACGCCCAGCGTATGGCCGACCGGAAGACCGATGCGGCCGTCGCCGCCCTCGACCTGGTGGACCACGACGAGCCCGTCCCGTGGCTGGCCACCGTGCTCCGCGTCCTGTCGCGGCCCGAACGCGAGATCGAGATGCGTAGCTTCGCCGAGACCGGCGTGCGACGACTCTGCCTGGCTCGCAGTGGATACGAGCACGTCCTGGCCGAGCGCGTGGGTGATCGACTCGACCTGGCCGTCGTCGAGATCGCCGACCTCGACGCCGTGGCCGACATCCTGCGCTCCAGGTTCGACGAGGCCACCGCGTGCGAGTTCACGTCGTTCTCGGTTCCCACCGACGAACTCGTCGACAGTCTGGGACGTAGCGGCTCGGCCACCGAGACCACCGACGCGTTGTACACGCTCGGCGCCCCGCTGTCCGATGCCGTCGTCATCTCCTCGGCATTCGCGTCCTGTCGGGTGCGCACCGAGATCGTCGCCTCTGCGAACGAGGACGGACGATTCTCTCAATCTTCTGGGGCCCTGGCCGTTTTCGACACCGCCAGGGGGCGGATCGTGTCGAGCCCCAGCAAGTCTCCGGACGGTCGGGTGTGGACCACCCTCTCACCGGGTTCGGGTCATCGGATCGCGCAGGCCGTGCGCCTGCTGATCGAGACCCTCCCGGGCGGGACGTGGTTGACATGATCGGGGTCGGGGGATCTCGCGGTCCATACCGCCGTGGGAAACAACTGTCAGCGGTATCTGTGTCACGGATACCAACGGGGGCATCGCCAAACGGTGCCGTTACACAGGAGGAGAACTCATGCTGAATCTGCCCGGAGCAGGCGGCGCCGGAGTGAAGGTAGATGTCGCGGAGGGCCAGGCCACCGCTGCGGCGGTCGGCGGGATCGTCGCGGACATGAAGGAGACGATCGGGGTGATCCAGAAGCACGCTGCGAACACCACCCCGACGTGGCAGGGCAAGGCGGGCGCGGCATTCGACGGCACGCACACCGACTGGAACAAAGAAGCCAACACGCTCAACCAGCTTCTCGATCAGATCAAGGCGCAGATGACCAACGGCTTCGCCGGTTACGAAGACCAGGACTCGGCTGCCGCCGGGCACTTCGGCGTCTGACCTTCCCACCCTCTTCGAAAGGCATTCTGATGACCATCAATTACGACTTCGCGGCGCTGGGCGACCTCAGTAGTGGGCTCGGTCGCGCCTTCCAGCAGCTCGACGACCAGAACACGCAGCTGAAGAACCAGGTCGCCGCACTCGACGGCAACTGGAACTCGGCGCAGGCGAAGGCCGCGTACCTCGAGGCGCAGGCGAACTTCGACCGTGCCTTCGCTCAGTCGCGCGAGCGTCTCATGGCACTGCAGAACGGCGTCACCAACGCCAGTCGCACCATGTCCGACACCGATTCCTCCATCGCGAGCGGGTTCCGTTCGCTCGCTTGAGTGGGTCGACTCGACGGGGACTCCGCGGTCACACGCGGGGTCCCCGTCGTCGTCTGTCCGAATGACGCGGTTGTCTGCCGGGGAGCGTTTCGACAGGCCGACGACAACCTCCGCGGGCGAGGGAATGATTGCGATAGCGTCAGCACCTGATAGTCCCCGGGGCGCCCGTACCCGGCGGACTCAGCGCTCGATGAGGAGGTAGCAGTGACGTCTGCGAAAGCCGCCGGAGAGAGCCGGGAGACCTTCACCCGGAACTCCGGATTCATCTTCGCCGCGATCGGATCCGCGGTGGGGCTCGGCAACATCTGGCGCTTCCCCGGCGTCGCCTACGAGAGCGGTGGTGGGGCCTTCCTCATTCCTTACCTCGTGGCTCTGCTGACCGCCGGAATCCCGGTGCTGTTCCTCGACTATGCGGTCGGGCATCGCTTCCGAGGAACCGCGCCGCTGTCGTTCCGGCGGATCAAGAAGCCGGTCGAGGCGCTCGGTTGGTTCCAGACCGGCCTGCTGTTCGTCATCGGCGTCTACTACGCAGCGGTCATCGCGTGGGCGCTCAGTTACTTCTTCTTCTCCTTCAACCAGAGCTGGGGCGATGATCCGGCCGGCTTCTTCACCGGCGAGTACCTGAAGGTCGGTGATCCGGGTGTCTCCACGACGATCGTCGGCGGAGTCGCGCTGCCTCTGATCGTCGTGTGGCTCGCGGTCCTCGCTGTGCTGCTGCTCGGTGTCGCGAACGGCATCGAGAAGGTCAACATCGTTTTCATCCCGCTGCTGTTCATCGGGTTCGCCGGACTGGTGATCCGCGCGGTCACGCTGCCCGGTGCCGTCGACGGCCTCAACGCTCTGTTCACCCCGAAGTGGGCGGCGCTGAAAGACCTCGACGTATGGATCGCGGCGTACAGCCAGATCTTCTTCTCGCTCTCGATCGCGTTCGGCATCATGATCGCCTACGCCTCGTTCCAGCGGCGTAAGGCCAACATGACCAGTTCCGGTCTCGTGGTGGCGTTCGCCAACTCCTCGTTCGAGATCCTCGCCGGCATCGGCGTGTTCTCCGCCCTCGGTTTCCTCGCCTACCAGCAGCAGATCGCGGTGTCGGACCTGGAAGGCCTCACCGGACCGATCCTGTCGTTCGTGACGTTCCCGGCGGTGATCTCGGAGATGCCCGGCGCGGCGTTCTTCGGCGCACTGTTCTTCGGCTCGCTGGTGGTCGCCGGCTTCACCTCGCTGATCTCGCTGATGATCGGCGTCTCCGCGGGCATCCAGGAGAAGTGGGGACTCTCGCGGACCAAGGCAGCGGTCGGTGTGTCGGTGGTGTGCGGTCTCATCTCGGTCGGGCTGTTCTCCACCACTTCGGGGCTCATCGCCCTCGACACCGTCGACATGTTCGCCAACAACGTCGGGGTGGTCTCCTCGGCCATCCTGATGACCATCATCATGGTCTGGGTGCTGCGCCGCGGCGACATGTTGCGTCACCATCTCAATGCGGTGTCGACGTTCAAGGTGGGCAGGATCTGGCTGGCCCTCGTCGGCGTGGTAGCACCGATCTTCCTGACGATCATGCTCGTCCAGAAGGTGTGGTCGGTGATCGACGAAGGCTACGAGGGATACCCGACCTGGTACATCACCGTCTTCGGCTGGGGCACCATCGCGCTGCTCGTCGTCGCTGCCGTAGGCCTGTCCCTGCCGTCGTGGAAGGGGCGCGACAACCCCGACTTCCTGCCATGGCCACCGCTACCCGAAGGTGTTCGGGGCGCCGGCCCCAAGCCCAGCAAGGAGACCGTCTGATGAGTGGGATCGCCATCGTCATGCTCCTCATCTCCATCGGGATCGTGTGGGGAGGGTTGGTCGCGAGTGTCATCTACCTGAACCGCCGCCCCGAGGTCGAGGGCCTCCTCGAGGACCCCGACCTCGTCCGCGACGACGAGGACCGAGCGTCGCAGCCGCACCCGACCCGCGACACCTGACCGGCGGCCGGAGCAGGGCCCGACACCTGACCATGGGCTCGGCGGGCGTGGTCCGATAGCCTGGATCGAACGCACAATCGCTGCACACGCAGCGCACGAAGCGAACGACAAGGGGATCAGATGACGACTGCTCAGGACGAGCTGAAGGCCGACAGCCGCAACGGGATCGACTACAAGGTGGCCGATTTGTCCCTGGCGGACTTCGGCCGCAAGGAGATCGAGCTCGCCGAGCACGAGATGCCCGGACTCATGGAACTGCGTCGTGAGAACGCAGATGTGCTGCCGCTCAAGGGTGCTCGCATTTCCGGATCGCTGCACATGACCGTTCAGACCGCGGTGCTGATCGAGACTCTCGTCGCGCTCGGCGCCGAGGTCCGCTGGGCGTCGTGCAACATCTTCTCGACCCAGGATCACGCGGCTGCGGCCGTCGTCGTGGGTCCGCACGGCACCCCGGACGAGCCCAAGGGCGTCCCGGTCTTCGCCTGGAAGGGCGAGACCCTCGAGGAGTACTGGTGGGCCGCCGAGCAGATGCTCACCTGGCCCGAGGCGGACAAGCCGGCCAACATGATCCTCGACGACGGCGGCGACGCCACCATGCTGGTTCTGCGCGGTGCCGAGTTCGAGAAGGCCGGCGTCGTGCCGCCCACCGAGGACGACCACCCGGCCGAGTACAAGGTCTTCCTCGAGCTGCTCCGCAAGCGCTTCGAGACCGACAAGAACAAGTGGACCACCATCGCCGAGTCGGTCCAGGGCGTGACCGAGGAGACCACCACCGGCGTGCTGCGGCTGTACCAGTTCGCCGCTGCCGGTGAGCTGGCGTTCCCCGCGATCAACGTCAACGACTCGGTCACCAAGTCCAAGTTCGACAACAAGTACGGCACCCGCCACTCGCTGATCGACGGGATCAACCGCGGCACCGACGTTCTCATCGGTGGCAAGAAGGTTCTGATCTGCGGTTACGGCGACGTCGGCAAGGGCTGTGCGGAGTCGCTGGCCGGTCAGGGTGCACGCGTCCAGGTCACCGAGATCGACCCGATCAACGCGCTGCAGGCCCTCATGGACGGCTACGACGTGGTCACCGTCGAGGAGGCGATCGGCAACGCCGACATCGTGATCACCTCGACCGGCAACCTGGGCATCATCACCCTCGACCACATGCGTCAGATGAAGCACCAGGCGATCCTGGGCAACATCGGCCACTTCGACAACGAGATCGACATGGCCGGCCTCGAGCGTTCGGGCGCCAAGCGCATCACGGTCAAGCCGCAGGTCGACCAGTGGATCTTCGAGAACGGCAAGTCGATCATCGTGCTGAGCGAGGGTCGTCTGCTCAACCTCGGCAACGCGACCGGCCACCCGTCGTTCGTGATGAGCAACAGCTTCTCGAACCAGGTCATCGCCCAGATCGAGCTGTGGACCAAGAACGACGAGTACGACAACGAGGTCTACCGCCTGCCCAAGCATCTCGACGAGAAGGTCGCGCGTATCCACGTCGAGGCGCTCGGCGGCAAGCTGACCAAACTCACCAAGGAGCAGGCCGAGTACATCGGCGTCGACGTCGAAGGCCCGTACAAGCCGGAGCACTACCGCTACTGAGGTAGCAGGCTGACGCAAACCCACCCTTTCTCGGCAGATCCACCACCCTCAGCGGTGGTGGAAATGTCGAAAAAGGGTGGGTTTGCGTCGTTTTGGGGTCAGGCTCCGATGTCGGGTTCGGCGTCGGGGCAGTAGATCCACGAGCCGCGTTCCTTCAGGAACCGCTCCTTCGACTTCTCGGATTCGGTTCGGCGGCTGCCCTTTTCGAGGTGGGACACGACCTCGGACTGGGCGACGTTGCCGTCGAAGACCGTGTCGAGGAAACCGTCGAGCACGATCAGGCCGTCCTCGGTGGGCGGTGGACCGGTGATGCGCTCCCGCGATTGGCTGCAGACCGCGGCCTTCATGCGGACGACGTCGCGCGCGTTGCGTGCCGCCACGTAGTTCTGCAGGGCCGCGCGGATCTGGGAAAGCGCTGCGTAGTCGGCGGATTCGGGGGCGGGGCTCGACGATCTGCCCGGGGAGGTGCTCGACGAGGTGCTCGAACCGGTTGCGACCGTGGACTCCTCCGGCCCGGACGACATCACGACCAGGGTGACCACGAGCGCGACCAGGACGACGATCGCCACGCCGCCGGTGATCCAGGCGATGATCGCGCCGGTGTTCCGCTTGGGCGGTGGGGGACCGTAGGGCCCGCCGGGGGGACCTCCGTAGCCGCCGCCGGGTGCGTACGGTCCGGGCCCCTGGACGCCGTGCGGCGGCGGGGCTCCGTACGGGCCGTAGGCGGGTCGCGGTTGTGACGCGGGCGGGAACTGTCCTGGGAACGGCCGCTGTCCACCGGGGCCGGGCCCGTGGTGGTATCCGGGCCGACCGGGCCTGAACGGCGGCGGTGGGCCACCGGGTGGTGGCGGCTGATAGGTCATTCGACCCCCTCCCCAGTCATTGATCCAGGCTAGCGAAGAGCCTCGGCAACGGCAGAGCCCGGTCGCGGGGGGTGGCGTACATCCGAATGACGCCCGGCAGGGGACTCGCGGCCCACGGGCGGGTAGGAGATCAGCGGGTCAGGAGGTCGGCCAGAGCCGCGATGTCCTCGCCGTCGTACCGGTGCCACGGGGACGTCCACCGGGCCTCGGCGAGTTGGCGGTAGACGGCGTCGACGCGGCGCTGCAGGTCGCTGTCGCGTTCGTAGGCGTCGCGTGCCCGGCTCGCGTCGGCGGCGGCCCGACTCTCGGCCCGCTGCATGGCCACCTCGGCGGGAACGCCGAGCAGGACGTGCCGGTCGGGGACGGGCATGCCGAATCGTCCGTACTCGAGGTCGGCGACCCACCGCACGACCTCGCCGTCGGCGTCCTGTCCGAGGCGCCCGGCGTTGTAGGCGGCGTTCGACGCCACGTAGCGGTCGAGGATGACGATGTCGTTGGATTCGGTCGCGGCAGCGATGTCTGCTGCGGCGCCGGCCCGGTCGAGGGCGAACAGAAGTGCCATGGCGTACACGCTGTCCCGGAGGTCGCCGTGCGCACCGTGCAGTGCCTCCGAGGCGATGTCGGCGGTCGCCGACTGCCCGTAGCGCGGGAAGGTGAACGTCGCGACCTGCAGACCCGACGCCGTCCAGCGCTCGACCAGACCGGTCACCAACGTGTTCTTACCGGCGCCGTCGAGTCCCTCTACCGCAATCAACTGACCCACGCGCAGGAGTCTATGGCGTGGGACGAATCGGGCCAGAACGTCCACCTCCGGCGCGTCATTCACCACGCTTTCATCACGATGGTGTCACCATTGGACACATGAAGCCACGCATCCTCGTCGTCGACGACGACGCCGCTCTCGCCGAGATGCTGACGATCGTGTTGCGCGGCGAGGGTTTCGAACCCTTTGTGGTCGGTGACGGTACGCAGGCACTCACCGCCGTGCGCGAGATCCGCCCCGACCTGGTGCTGCTCGACCTGATGCTCCCGGGCATGAACGGCATCGACGTGTGCCGTGTGCTGCGTGCCGACTCGGGCGTCCCGATCGTCATGCTGACCGCGAAGTCCGACACCGTCGATGTCGTGCTGGGTCTCGAATCCGGCGCCGACGACTACATGGTCAAGCCGTTCAAGCCGAAGGAACTCGTCGCCCGCGTCCGCGCCCGTCTGCGTCGTACCGACGAGGAGCCGGCCGAACTGCTGTCGATCGGTCCGGTGGAGATCGACGTGCCCGCACACAAGGTCACCCGCGACGGCGTCCCGATCTCGCTGACACCGCTCGAGTTCGACCTGTTGGTCGCGCTCGCCCGCAAGCCGCGACAGGTCTTCACCCGCGACGTCCTCCTCGAGCAGGTGTGGGGCTACCGCCACCCGGCGGACACTAGACTCGTGAACGTGCATGTCCAGCGGTTGCGCGCGAAGGTCGAAACCGACCCGGAGAACCCTGAGGTCGTCCTGACTGTGAGGGGGGTCGGCTACAAGGCCGGCCCGCCGTGATCGGTCGATCTAGACGACGGGTCAACAGCACTTTCGGGCGCTTCACCCGTGCGGCCGGCGCTGTCGGACGTGCCTTCGGGCACATCTGGCGGCGCTCGTTGCAGTTACGGGTCGTGGCGTCGACGTTGTTGCTGTCGGTCGTCGTGCTGCTCATCCTCGGTTTCGTGCTGGTCTCCCAGATCACCGACCGCCTCCTCGACGTGAAGCTGGCGGCGGCCACCGAGGAGATCGACCGCGCCCGCATCTCGGTCGAGCGTGACCTCTCCAGCGGCGCAGGCAACATGTCGGTGCAGAACCGGCTGCGTCAGACGCGATCGCTGCTCACCGACCGTGATGCCGACACCGGTCAGACGTCCGGCACGGTCGGCGCCTTCGACACCGTGCTCATCGTCCCCGGTGCTGCCGAGAGCAGCGCGTCCAGCGGCGTCGGCCCGACCGCCGAGGTGCCGTCGAACCTTCGGGACATGGTCCGCGGCGGCCAGGTGGCCTACCAGTACACCCAGGTTCCCGACGGTTCCGGCGGACAGGCGCCCGCCCTGATCGTGGGCACCCCGACCAACGCCTCGGTGCCGGGACTCGAGCTGTACCTGGTGTTCCCGCTGACCGCGGAACAGAACACCGTCGACCTCGTCCGCGGCACCCTGCTGACCGGCAGCATCGTCCTGCTGGGTCTGCTGGCCGCGATCGCCTGGCTGGTTTCCCGGCAGGTGGTCATCCCGGTGCGTTCGGCCTCCCGGATCGCCGTGCGGTTCGCCGACGGCCGTCTCAAGGAGCGCATGCCGGTGCGGGGCGAGGACGACATGGCCCGTCTGGCGATGTCGTTCAACGACATGGCCGAGAGCCTGTCCAAGCAGATCACCCACCTCGAGGAGTTCGGCGGCCTGCAGCGCCAGTTCACCTCCGACGTCAGTCACGAGCTGCGGACGCCGCTGACCACCGTGCGGATGGCGTCGGACGTGCTGTACGAGGGCCGCGACGAACTCGACCCTGTCCGCAAGCGTTCGGTCGAGCTGCTCGACAAGGAACTCGACCGGTTCGAGACCCTGCTCAACGAACTGTTGGAGATCTCCCGCCACGACGCCGGCATGGCCGAGCTGGCGGCGGAACGGATGGACATGGCCATCCCGATCGACGGCGCGCTGGCCACCGTCCGACACCTCGCCGAGGAGACCGGGACCGAGCTCGTCCTCGACCTGCCCGCCGAACCGGTGCTCGCCGAGATCGACCCGCGCCGTGTCGAGCGGATTCTACGCAACCTGCTCGCCAACGCGATCGACCACGGGGAACGGAAGCCGGTGACGCTGACGATGCGGTCCGACGGCGATGCCGTCGCCATCACGGTCCGCGACCAGGGCATCGGTCTGCGGCCGGGGGAGGAGAAGCTGGTGTTCAACCGGTTCTGGCGTTCGGATCCGTCGCGGTTCCGGCGCTCCGGCGGCACCGGTCTCGGCCTGGCCATCAGCATCGAGGACGCCCGCCTGCATCAGGGCCGACTCGAGGCGTGGGGCGAACCCGGCAAGGGCGCCTGCTTCCGGCTGACGCTGCCCCTCGTCCGCGGCCACAAGGTGCTCGGTTCGCCGCTGCCGCTGAAGTCGGTCGGCTCGGCGCCCCGGGCCGCTGCCAAGACGAGCGGCCGCACACCGGGTGTGGAGGCTGGTACCGAATGAGCGTCGTACGTCATCCGGAACACCCGCGGCGGAGTGTTCTGGGGTTCCTGATCGCCGTCGCCACCGCGACCGTGGCGATGGTCGTGGTGTCGGCGTGTGGGTCGATCCCCAACGACTCGTCCCCGCAGCCCATCAAGTCGTTCCAGCGTGAGGGCGCCACCAACGCGGCCCCGGTGCCCCAGTCCGACATGGATCCCGAAGCCCTTGTCCGCGCGTTCCTCAAGTCGACGGTCGATCCCGACGCCGGCCACGACGCCGCCCGCGCCTTTCTGACGCCGGTGGCCTCCCAGCAGTGGGACGACCGCGGTGACGCACTGATCCTCGACGAGATCAGCATCTTCGTCGACCAGCGCAACGAGGACTCGGTTCGAATGCGGTTGACCGGCGACAACGTCGGGACACTCAAGTCCGACGGGCAGTTGCTGCCGGCGTCGGGACGGGTCGAGACCAGCATCAGCCTGACCCGCCAGGGCGACCAGTGGCGCATCGACGGGCCGCTGCCGAACGGGGCGATGATCGACCGCGACCAGTTCGACAACACCTATCGCCCGGTCTCGCTCTATTTCTCCGACCGCACCGGCCGACGACTCGTCCCGGACCCGCGCTGGTTCTACTCCGGGCAGGCGACCGATCCGACGGCGCTGGTCAACCGGCTCCTCGGAGGGCCCGCCGCCGACCTGTCCGCGGCCGTCGACAGCGGCTTCCCTAGCGGTTCGACGCTGCGCGGACCGGTCGTCGGCCTCGCCGGCGGCGGGGTGCGCGTCGACCTCAACGGCATCGGCAACCCGTCGAGCCGGGACCGCACGGTACTGGCGGCGCAGATCGTCTGGACCCTCGACGGCGCCGACATCTCCGGGCCGTACGTCATCGACGCCGACGGTGCGCCGCTCGCCGCCGAACGCGCCTCGGGATGGCAACCCGCCGACCTCCGCTCCTTCGATCCGAATGCGGTGCCGTCCACCGATGTCGGCCTCAACGTCGTGACCGGTGGCGCGTTGCGCGCGGTGACCGACACCGCCACCGTGCCGGTCCGCGGACCTCTCGGATCGTCTCGCGACGTGCGGGCGGCGACGATCTCCGACAACGGCGCGCGGGTCGCCGCGGTCCGGACGGCGGGAGACCGCCGGCTCGAGTGCGTGATCGGCGACTACGGTGGCGACGTCGGACCGATCGTCAGCGGGGTGTCCATCACCCGACCCTCCTTCGGCGCCGACGAGAACGCCGTGTGGGTCGTCGTCGACGGCAAGCCGGTGCAGTGGCAGCGCGACGACGACGGCACCCAGACCGTCCCGGTCGAGGCGTCTTCGATCCCGAGGGTGGCACGCGGTGCGATCACCGAGATGCAGGTGGCTCCGGACGGTGTCCGGGTCGCCCTCGTCGTCGGCGGGCAGATCGTGTTCGCCGTGCTGTCGACGAACGCCGAGGGGCAGGTGTCGTTGACCAGCCCGCGGATCGCGGCCTACAACATCGGCAACCGTGCGGTGTCCCTGGACTGGGCGTCCCCGACCACGCTGGTCGTCGCCCGGGAGGCGCCCGAGTCCCCGGTGGTGCAGCTGTCCATCAACGGCACGCCGGCCGTCGGGCTCCTCAGCGGAAATGTGTCCCCGCCGGTGCGGGCCGTGGTGGCGAACTCCTCGACCATCTACGTCGGGGACCAGCGCGGCGTGTTGCGCCTCGGCAGCAACAACGGGCAGCCCGACCAGTATTGGACCGAGGTCGAACCCGCCATGATCGCCGGGGCGATCCCGGTTCTGCCCTGATCGCCGGGGCGATCCCGACTCGGCCCTGATCACTCGCGAGCGGACTCGGTCCTAGGCGGCGGCCAGCACGACGACCGCCGCGACCCCGATCCCGGCGGCGCGCAGGACGCGCACCGACTCGGTCGCGGTGGCCCCGGTGGTCAGCACGTCGTCGACCACGAGCGCCGCGGCACCGGGCGGTGGACGCGCACCGCCGTGGAGGCGGACCGCCCCTGCGAGATTGCGGGCACGTGCCCGGGCGTCGAGTCCGGCGGAATCGCGGGCGGTTGCCGCGGTCGTCAGCAGCGGTGCGACGGACACACGGGAACCCAGGAGCGGTGCGGCGTGTTCGGCGATGGCGGTGACCCGATCGCCGCCACGGCGTCGTGCGCTCAGCCGGCGGGTGGGCGCGGGGATCAGCGCCAGGCGGTCGGCGTCGGGTAGCTCGCCCCAGCCGGCCAACGTCCGCAGGGCATCGGCGAGAGCCGCGCCCAGCGGCGGGATCAGATCACGGCGGTCGTGTTCCTTGACGGCGATGATCCCGTTCCGGTGGGGACCCCGGTAGCGGCCGAGGGCCCACACCGGGACACCCGGCGAGATGCGCGGGCGGGCGGCGACGGGAGCGTCGTGCCAGGCGGTCTCACAGCGGGCGCACCACGGTGTCCCGGGCCGTCCACAGCCTCCGCAGACCACCGGGAAGACGAGATCCGCCGCCGCGGCCGGCACCTGACGCCAGGTCATGTCCCGACCCTAGGCCCGGGCCCGGCACACCGGGTGCGGTCGTCGGACGCTGTGGAGAGATCCGCCCCTGTTCGGTGGGTTGTCCGAGTCCTTGGGATCAACGCGCGCGGGCCCTCGGTCCCCACTTGTCCCGGGATCCCCGACGCGGCGGGTCAAAACGTGGCCGATACCTGAACTTGCGACTACGGTCTTGGGTACATCGGGTTGCCGGGAGGACAGTTGAGTCCCCGCGCCGGAAACGACCGATTTTCGGGAGGTGATGCCCCTGTCGATGAGTGTCAGCTGTCAGCTGGCATGGACAAATCCTCGGCGTCGACCACATCATCAGTGCGACAACAGATCACGATGACCCAACCGCCGCCGGGAACAATTCAGGAGGTAGTTGAATGTCCACAGTCATCCACCGCAAAGGCCAGCGCGAACCGAAAATCGCGGACCCCAGGCCGACCGTGGAGGAGGGCCTCGAGCCCGATCACCAACCCGCCCAGAACGACTCCGACGACCAGGAGTTCGCGTTCGTCCGTCCACCCGGAACGGTGGACGCCGACGAACCCGCCGAGCCCATCGCCAAGATCGTGTTCAGCGGCCGCAACGTCGTGATACCCGACCACTACCGCATCTACGTCGGCGACAAGCTCGCACGTCTCGAGCGATTCGATCCGACGATCTACGAATTCGACGTCGAGCTGAAGCACTATCGGAACCGTCGGCAGGCCAAGGTCTGCCAGAAGGTGGAGGTCACCGCGAAGGGCAAGGGCCCGATCGTGCGCTCGCAGGCGTGCGGCGAGAACTTCTACGCCGCACTCGAGCGTGCCCTGGACAAGCTCGAGTCCCGTCTCCGTCGGGTGAAGGACCGCCGCCGCGTGCACCACGGCAACCGCCGGCCGCTGTCGGTGGCCGAGGCCACCGAGATCGGCGCACCGCCGTTGCGGGACAACCAGCTGTCCGTCGACGGTTTCGTCGGTGATCCGGGCACCGCCCTGACCGATTCCACCAAGTCCGACTACGACGACGTGGACGACTACACGCCCGGTCAGGTCGTGCGCGTGAAGGAGCACACCGCGGTGCCGATGACGGTCGACGACGCCCTCTACGAGATGGAGCTCGTGGGGCACGACTTCTTCTTGTTCCACGACAAGGAGAGCGACAAGCCGTCGGTCGTCTACCGCAGGCACGCCTTCGACTACGGCCTCATCCGCCTGACATGAACGCGGGCTGAGCCGTCCCGACGTCCGCGCGCGAATCCGAAGGGATGAAGTCGTCCCGGTAACGTGCCGGTCGATCAGGGTCTGCTCAGCTCACCTCGCTACCATGGGATCCGGTCTGTGCGTTCGCACGGGCCGGATTCCGTGTGTTTTCTACAGGTGAGGGACTCGATCCACGGTGCTGAACAAGCTGTTGCGTGTCGGCGAAGGCCGCATGGTCAAGCGACTCGACGCGATCGCGTCGCACGTCGAGGCGCTGTCCGACGAGTTCGAGGCGCTGTCCGACGCCGAACTGCGTGCCAAGACCGACGAGTTCAAGAAACGTATCGCCGATGGTGAGACGCTCGACGAACTGCTGCCCGAGGCCTTCGCGACGGCCCGCGAGGCGGCCTGGCGCGTGCTCGACCAGAAGCACTTCCACGTCCAGATCATGGGCGGCGCGGCGCTGCACTACGGCAACATCGCCGAGATGAAGACCGGTGAGGGCAAGACCCTCACCTGTGTGCTCCCGGCATACCTCAACGCGCTGTCAGGTGAGGGCGTCCACGTCGTCACCGTCAACGACTACCTCGCCAAGCGCGACTCGGAGTGGATGGGACGCGTCCACCGCTTCCTCGGCCTCGAGACCGCGGTGATCCTCACCGGCATGTCGTCGTCTGCACGCCGCGAGGCCTACGCCGCCGACATCACCTACGGCACCAACAACGAGTTCGGCTTCGACTACCTGCGCGACAACATGGCGCACTCGCTCGCCGACCTCGTCCAGCGCGGCCACGCGTACGCGATCGTCGACGAGGTCGACTCGATCCTCATCGACGAGGCCCGTACCCCGCTGATCATCTCCGGCCCCGCCGAGGGGTCGAGCAAGTGGTACACCGAGTTCGCGCGTATCGCGCCGCTGCTCGAGAAGGATGTCCACTACGAGGTCGACATCAAGAAGAAGACGATCGGCGTGCACGAGGCCGGCGTGGAGTTCGTCGAGGACCGTCTCGGTATCGACAACCTCTACGAGGCCGCGAACTCGCCCCTGGTCAGCTACCTGAACAACGCGATCAAGGTCAAGGAGCTGTTCCAGCGCGACAAGGACTACATCGTCCGCAACGGCGACGTCCTGATCGTCGACGAGTTCACCGGTCGTGTCCTCGACGGCCGCCGCTTCAACGAGGGTCTGCACCAGGCGATCGAGGCCAAGGAAGGCGTCGAGATCAAGGCCGAGAACCAGACTCTCGCCACGATCACCCTGCAGAACTACTTCCGCCTCTACGACAAGCTGTCGGGCATGACCGGTACCGCCGAGACCGAGGCCGCCGAGTTCGACCAGATCTACAAGCTCGGTGTGCTGCCGATCCCGACCAACCGGCCGATGGTCCGCAAGGATCAGGGCGACCTGATCTACAAGACCGAAGAGGCGAAGTTCGCCGCCGTCGTCGACGACATCGTCGAGCGTCATGAGATCGGTCAGCCGGTGCTGATCGGTACCACCAGCGTCGAGCGCTCGGAGTACCTGTCCCGTCAGCTGAAGAAGCGCGAGATCCCGCACAGCGTCCTGAACGCCAAGTTCCACGAGCAGGAAGCCCAGATCATCGCCGAGGCGGGTCGCCTCGGGGCGGTCACGGTGGCCACCAACATGGCCGGCCGCGGTACCGACGTGGTGCTCGGCGGCAACCCGGACATCATCGCCGACACCCGCCTGCGCAAGGCCGGACTCGACCCGGTGAACACCCCGGACGAGTACGAGGCCGCCTGGGACGAGGCCATCGAGGTCGCGCGCACCGAGGCCGCCGAGGAGGCCGAGGCCGTGCGCAAGGCCGGCGGCCTGTACGTGCTCGGCACCGAGCGACACGAATCCCGCCGTATCGACAACCAGCTGCGCGGCCGTTCCGGTCGTCAGGGCGATCCGGGTGAGTCGCGGTTCTACCTGTCCGTTGCCGACGAACTGATGCGTCGCTTCAACGGCGGTGCGCTCGAGGCGATCATGAGCCGTCTGCCCGACGACGTGCCGATCGAGGCCAAGATGGTCACCAAGGCCATCCGCAGCGCTCAGACCCAGGTCGAGCAGCAGAACTTCGAGATGCGCAAGAACGTCCTCAAGTACGACGAGGTCATGAACGAGCAGCGCAAGATCATCTACGCCGAGCGCCGGCAGATCCTCGAGGGCGAGGATCACCACGAGCAGGTCAAGCAGATGATCGACGACGTCGTGAGCGCGTACGTCGAGGGTGCGACCGCCGAGGGCTATGCCGAGGACTGGGATCTCGACGAGCTGTGGACCGCGTTGCGCACCCTGTACCCGATCGAACTCGACCCCAAAGCGGTTGTCGGTGAGACGGAATACGGTGAGCGCGACGACATCTCGGCCGACGAACTGCGCGAGACCCTCGTCGCCGACGCGAAGGCCGCCTACGACAAGCGCGAGAAGGCGATCGAGGAGATCGCCGGTGAGGGCGCCATGCGCCAGCTCGAGCGCAGCGTCCTGCTGAGCGTTCTCGACCGCAAGTGGCGCGACCACCTGTACGAGATGGACTACCTCCGCGAGGGCATCCACCTGCGTTCGATGGCGCAGCGCGACCCGGTGGTCGAGTACCAGCGCGAGGGCTTCGACATGTTCAACGGCATGCTCGAGGGCCTCAAGGAGGAAGCACTCGGGATCCTGTTCAACGCGCAGGTGCAGACCGAGCAGCCGGCGCAGCAGGCGCCGCTGCCCACCGCCGCCGATCTCCGTGCCGCGGTCGGAGCGGGTGCACCCGAACCGGCGCCGGCGGCCGACACCGGTTCTCAGGTCCCCGCAGCCCTGCGTGGTTCCGGGACCTCCAACGGCGAGGTGCCGATGACGTTCTCCGGCCCCGACGAGGGCGGTGGTACGGTCGTCCACTCCGAGGAGGAGGAACTGGCCGGTGCCGCCGACTCGGCCAGCCGGCGTGAGCGACGCGCGGCCGCGCGGGCGAACACCAAGGGCAGCCGTCCGAAGCCGCCGAAGGCCAAGAAACAGCGCCGCTGAGAAAAATTTCGGGAAAAGTGGAACCCGGCAGGGGAGTGGCTGCGTCCAATCCCCATGCAGACACTCACCTCCGCTCCTCCCGTCGGTACACGGACGCCGCGGGTTCGGGTACTGCCCGCCCCGACGTATGAGCCGGCCGGGCCCGGCGCGATGGGTGCCGGGGCGGTCGGTTCCGGGACGGTGCGCGCCGTGTTCCCGCGGCCGCGTCCCGGTGCTGGACCCTCACGCAAGACCCTGGCCGCCGCGGTGGAGGCCCGGCGGTTCACCGTCGCCACGTCGCGACTGCTCTTCGAGGTCATCGACCGTCGGAGGGGCATAGCGCATCTCGGGGACTCCGTGTCGCCGTCGATCGCCGATCAGGTGGCCGCCCTGGTTCGTCACGACGCCTTCCGGGTGGCCGAATCCGCCGGTGCCCCAGGGGGTCCGCCCGCTCGCGGTACGGTCCTCCAGCGTGTGCACGTCCAGTTGTGCGACACCAGTGCGGCCGAGGTGTTCGGGTCCTACCTCGGTGGTGGGCGTGTTCGGGCCTTCGCCGGGCGCGTGGAGCGCAAGCCGTGCCGCGTGCGTGGGAACGATCCGCGCCCAGGCGGCGCCGGGGCCCGATCAGGTCTCGGTCAGGTCGAGTACCGCTGGCAGCTCGTGGCCCTCGAGTTCTGCTGACCCCGTCGAGTCCGGCCCAGACGCAGCCGGACGGCTAGGATCGGCGGCGTGGTGAACCGTTTGTCGCCGCGCGACGCGATGTACTACTTCCTCGACGATTCCCGGTCGACAACGCATCTCGGGGCGTTGCTGGTCGTGGATCCCTGCGCCGGCGAGCCGAAGAGGGCGGGTGAACCGACGACCGGGGAGAACGGGACCGCGTCCCGTCGACCCGCTCTCGACTACCAGTCGCTCGTGTCGCTGGTCGAGAACCGGCTCCAATTGGCGCCCCGGTATCGGCAGGTGGTCCGCGAGGTCACGCTCGGACTCGCCCGCCCGGTGTGGGTCGACGACCGGGATTTCGACATCAACTTCCACATTCGGCGCTCGGGGTTGCCTCGGCCCGGTGGTCCCGCGGATCTCGCCGAGCTCATCTCCCGGGTGATGTCCCGCCCGTTGGACCGCACTCGGCCGCTGTGGGAGATGTACCTGATCGAGGGCCTGGCCGACGGCCGCCTGGCGATCCTCACCAAGTCGCACCGGTGCCTGATCGACGGTCCGGACCATCCCGAGATCAGCGAGGTCATCTGCGACCCCACCGACGAGCCGGAGGAGTTGCCCGAGGAGCTGTGGATGCCCGGCTCGCCGCCGGGGTCGGCGAACCTGGTCGTGGGTGCGCTCGCCGAGGCGATGGCGCGCCCGGGCGATCTCGTCGAGACCGTGGTGCACGGCAACGGCCTGGTCGCCGAGATGCGGTCGGTGGTCGGCCGGACCGTCCGCCGGGCCGGTGACGTCGTCGGGCAGCTCACCGACCACGCGCCGCGCAGCCCGCTCAACAACACGGGCACGACGACCCGCACGTTCACCACGGCGTCGGTCCCGCGCCGCGACTGCGCGAAGATCGCCGAACACCACAACTGCACCGTCAACGATGTGGAACTCGCCATCATCTCGGGCGTGGTGCGCCGGTGGATGTTGTCGGTCGACCCGGCGGCGGTACCGGCCGACACCGTCCGCGTCGTGATACCGCTGTCGCCGCGCGACCCCGGGGTGGAGGTCGAGGCGGATGCGGAGCCGGGCTGGATCAACGTCGGCAAACCGAGTTTCGTGACGGACCTGCCTGTCGGGGAGTCGAATCCGACGGTGCGCCTCGCCCAGGTCGCGGGCCTCGCCGAGCGCTATGCGCAGTCGCCGCGCCGGATGAGCACCGGGCCGAGCCCGCTGTTCCCGGAGCTCGGGCTCGTGCCCTTCGCCGACTTCAGTTCGCGCGCGTTCCGGTCGCTCGACAGTCGCGGGTACAACGTCCCGGTGGCGATGAGCACCGCCCCGGTTGCCGACCGGTACGTGCTCGGCGCGCCGGTCCACGAGATCTTCTACATCCCGGTTCTCGTCTCGCAGAGGGCACTTGCCGTCAGCGTCGTCGAATATGGTGACCGGCTGCAGTTCTCGTTCATGGCCGACCGCGGGGTCATTCCCGACCTGCCCGTTCTGGCGGACTACGTCACGGAGTCCTTCGAGGAGTTGCTGATCACCGACTGAGCCGGGGCGCGGCTAAGGTGAGCGGGTACCGCAATCGGACCGCGTGGGAGCGGTCGTTCTATGAGAGCGATGGTCGAATGAGGGTCTACCTGCCGGCGACATTGGCAATGCTGATGCAGCTCAACTCCGAGGGCGAGTTCCGGCCGATCGGCGGAACCGGGTTCGCGTTGACCCCGGCGCTGCGTGAGGCATTCGTCTCGGGGGACGACGAGGAGCTCTCGGAGGTCGCGATGCGGGAGGCCGCTCGGGCGTCGCTGCGCCTTCTCGCCGGAGAGGCGCCGGAATCCGGCGACCCCGAGGCCGAGCACGATCTCGCCGCGGACGAGGCGGTGACGAAGCCGGGAGTGACCCCGTCGCTGCCGCCGCGCCGTGTGGTCGTCGCCGCCGACGTCGAGGACGTGAAACTGCGTCCGGATCTCGACGACGCCGTGGTCAAGGTCGGCGGGACGATCCCGCTCTCCGCGATCGCCTCGGTCCACGTCGACGTGAAGGAGGCGGAGGACAAGGTCCGGGCCGCCGTGGTCGTCATCGATGCCGCCGACATGGGCGACCTGGACGCCGAACTGGCCATCGGCGACATCGAGGACTTCGACCTCGCCTGGTACGCCACGCAGGAGCTGCCGTTCCTGCTCGAACTGCTCTGAGATCGGTCGTCGATCCTCGATGGCGCTAACCTACGGTTGCGTAGGTTAGAGTGTCAGGCGCAGTGTTCCTGACATCGAAGGCGGTGTGTGCGTTGGGTCTGCTCGAGCGATTCGAAGAACCGGTGGCCGGGGTCGCGGCGCGTAGCCGCGGTGCTCAGTGGGTTCGTGCGGCGGTCACCCGCATCACGACGCCGTTGCTGCCCGACGACTACCTGCATCTCGCCAACCCCCTGTGGTCGGCCCGAGAACTGCGCGGCAAGGTCATCTCGGTGAACCGGGAGACCGAGGACACCGCGACCATCCGGATCCGTCCGGGCTGGGGGTTCTCGTTCGACTACGCCCCCGGCCAGTACGTCGGCATCGGCGTGCTCATGGACGGTCGGTGGACGTGGCGGTCGTACTCGCTCACCTCGACCCCGGACGCGTCGGCGAACGACAAGACCATCGCGATCACCGTGAAGGCGATGCCGGAGGGCTTCCTGTCCTCTCACCTCGTGAACGGCCTGACTCCCGGCACCGTGGTGCGTCTCGCCGCGCCGCGTGGTGAGTTCGTCCTGCCCGACCCGCTGCCGGAGAAGATCCTGTTCGCGACGGCCGGTAGTGGACTCACCCCGATCATCTCGATGTTGCGCACGGTCAGGCAGCGCAATCAGACCACCGACATCCGGCTGATCCATTCGACGCCCACCGAGGCCGACCTGCTGTTCGCCGACGAACTCGAGGCGATGGCGTCGTCGGGCCTCGTCGACCTCCATGTGCAATACACGCGCACAGCGGGCAAGGTCACCCCGGAGTCGCTGCCGAGCCTGTGTCCCGACTGGCGCGAGCGTCAGACCTGGGCGTGTGGACCGGCCGGATTCCTCGACGGCCTGCACCGTCTCTACTCCGACGCCGGCCTGGACGAGCAGCTCCACATCGAACGGTTCGCCCTCGAACGCGGTGTGGTGGGCGCCCAGGGTGGCACCGTGACCTTCAAGCGCTCGGGCAAGACCACTGAGGTCGACGGCGCGACGACCCTGCTCGAGGCCGGGGAGGCCGCGGGCGAAATCATGCCGTTCGGCTGCCGCATGGGTATCTGCCAGAGCTGCGTGGTGATGCTCGACAAAGGCTGCGTGCGCGATCTGCGCTCCGGCGTCGAGCATGTGGAGGGCGAACGTATCCAGACGTGCGTCAGCGCGGCTGCCGGGGACTGCACGCTCGACGTCTGACCTGCCAGTTCGTCGCTGACCCGGCGACCTCCCGGGTACTGCCGGTACGCTCGAATCGTGCTTGGTCACAGTGCTGGGACCCGTCCCGTTCGGCCCGAGGGTTGACCGGTGAAAGCCGCGGTCCCGATTCCCGAAAACGTCCCCGTTCTCACCGACGGCGGGGTGACGCTGCGGCCTCATGAGCCCCGAGATCTCGATCGCATGGTCGAGCTCGCGGCCGATCCGGCCATGATGCGGTGGACACCCGTCCCGGCGCCGTACAGTCGCGCCGCCGCCGAGAGATTCGCCCTCGACTATGCGCCCAGATCCTGGGCGGACGGTTCCCGCATGTTGTGGGCCGTCGAGTTCGACGGCCGGTTCGTCGGCACCGTCGACCTCGCGGGAGAGGGCCCGCTCAGCAGTCTCAGTTACGACCTCCATCCCGACGCCCGCGGCTGGGGCGTGATGAAACGCGCGGTCCTCCTCGCGGTCGACTACGCCTTCGGCGAGGCCGGCAAGGAGGTCGTCCGCTGGACGACGGTCGCCGGCAACATCGACGCGTTGCGCGTCGCACACTCCTGCGGCTTCCGGCTCGATGCCGCGGTCCCGGACGGGGTGGAGGTCCGCGGCCACATCCGTGACGCGTGGGTGGGTTCGCTGCGCGCCGATGACGTGCGGGAGCCGAAGACCGAGTGGCGCACCGATGTCTTCGAGACCGAGCGGTTCCGCCTCCGGCCCCTCGCCGAACACGACGACCCCCGCATCCGCGAGACGCTCGACGACCCGGTGTCCCGCAAGTACCTCTTCGCGCGACCTGATCCGCTGGAACTCGAGCACGCGGCCGCCGAGCGTCTGCGCAAGTGGTGGACCGCGGCGCAGGGCCTCACCTGCACCTGGGCCGTCGCCGATCTGGAGACCGATGACTACCTCGGTGACATCACGCTCCTGCACATCGACGAGGTCACCGGCGCCGAGGCCGGTTTCTACACCCATCCCGAAGCACGAGGGAAAGGTGTTCTGGCAGAGGCGTTCCCGGCGTCCGTGCGGTACGCGTTCGAGAAGTTCGGCTTCCGGCGGTTGACCTTGTTCGCCGCCGACAGCAACGAGGGCAGCAAGAAACTCGCCCGCGCGGCCGGCTTCCGCGAGGTCAGCAGGCAGAAGCTCGCCGCCCGGTCCGACGGTGTCTTCGAGGACCTCATCGGTTTCGAACTGTTCATCGACGACTATCGCGAGGCTGCGGGTAGCTGATCCCCGCCGGTTGCGTTCGACCCCCGCCGGT